>CAYLTY010000007.1:0-14381 GCA_964386705.1 uncultured Planctomycetaceae bacterium | reverse complement strand
CTGGGCGTCGGTAGTGGCTGTTTGGAAGGTTGACCACCATTGTTCGGCGGATTCGACGGTCCACTCATCAAACAGACGGATCTCCCCCAGACGGCGCAGAAGTTCTGCGGTGGATTGTGGCCGCAGCTCTGGTATGACCGACAGGCAGTCGGCGACCAGTTGGTCGAGATCAGTTGGTATCAGCTGTTTAGTCGCATTCGATGGGTGGGCGATCTCCGAACTGGAATTCGACACATTGAGCACCGCAGGGTGTTGACCCACTAACAACCAGTAGGTAACGGCGCCGACGGAATAAATGTCCGTTCGCTCATCAACGGCGCCGGGGCTATGGAATCGTTCCGGCGCCATATACCGGGGCGTACCGGCCCAGGCTCCCGTCAGAGTCTGTGCGTTCTCGGAATTCATCTTCTTGACCAGTCCGAAATCGAGCAGCTTCACCATATCCCCGCCGTCCTCTTTGTGGCAGATCATGATATTGTGTGGCTTGATATCGCGATGAATCAGCGACTTGGAGTGTGCAACCTGCAATGCTCCGCAGACCTGCTTCATGATGTGCACGGTACGAGCCGGGGATGTGACTCCGCTCCGTTCCACAAGTTCGTCGAGCGTCATCCCATCCTCGTACTCCATCGCATAGTAAAACAGTCCGCTCAGTGTCGAACCTGAATCATATACCTGCACGATATTCGGATGATTGAGCGAACTGATGAGTTGAACTTCGCGTTCGAAGAGGGCTCGAGTGCGTCGATTTACCTGTTCCGGTTTCAGCAGTTTTAGCGCGGTGTTGCGCTTGAGCAGCGAATGTTGAGCGAGATAAACGACCCCCATTCCGCCAGCGCCGACCTCCCTCAGGATCGAATACGCTCCGATCTGGTTCTCTCCGACAGGTTGCGCCAAGGTCGCATCCTGCAAGGACGAAGACCAGTGCCCATTCAAATTGAGCAGCATCAGCATGATTATGGAGAGCGCAACCGTGCTGAAGATCAGTCGGAAGGTATAATAACGATTGTACTTGTCCAGAGGGGCGTAAGCCTCTAGGTAGTCCATTTCAGTCACTAACCCGAGATTGTACTCGTCAATCCAAGACCAGGCTCCAATAACCTTTCGGCCTCGATAGTCTCGATAACCATCAAGTTTGATTCCGTCTTTACGTTGAGTCGCGGAGTGGACTGACAATGTCAGTGGCCACTGGTCTTCAGAAGTTGCAGGCTGTTCGCCAGCCGTCATGTCGACGCCGGGATCTTTACTGGCGAGTTGCATGATCGTGGTGTTGCGGGCCCGATGCGGAATGCGGCCGGTCAGCGCCAGCTGGTCGAGAAAGCGGCTATCGGACAGAAACCAGCCTTCGGAGTTGACGGCGTAAGTCTCCAGTGAATTTTGCATCCGCCCGTGAGCAATGACAGCTGCCAGCCGCTCTGCGATCTGTGTGCTTCGAAAGGCGACAACGGCGGTAACACTTTCATTGTCGTCTGTGCCGTAGAGTGGCAGGAACAGCGTCAGCGTAGTCGCGGCATCCGGGTCGATTTCGACGTAAGCGCTGTCGGGAGCCGTGAGGTAAGGCTTGCCGCGCAGCACCCCGGCCAGATGCTTGCCGAACTCAGTCTGCCCCCGTGCCAGCAATCGCTGGATGGATGTTGCCAGATTGCCGTTTGGCGTGTGATCCCAGGCAACTTCATAGCTGGGCGTCAGCAGCACAAACTGGACATCGTCGCCCAGCAGGTTTTTGAAATACATCAGGTTTCGAGCCCGTGCATCGTTCCTGGCGAGTTCTGTGGTCGTATCGGAGAGCAGGCTTTCGATGGTGGCTCGCAGGATTCGCGGCCGCAGGCAGGCTTGATGTCGTTCAATTTCGAACCCCAGAAACTCTGAAACGCTCGCAGTCTGTGTGCCCAGTGTCGATTGCAGTTCGTTGCCGCGGATGTCGCGCAGCGATTGACGAACTTCAGCTCCGAACCAGGCCTGAGTTGATGCGAGCACGAGCCAGATCGAGACGATGAGTGCCACGATGACGCATTGGCGCCCGCGATGTCCCGCTCGCTCCCAAAGACTGCGCCGCACCATAAAGGTGGGTGTCTGGAATCGCCCGGAACTTGAAAGGCTCCCATCGGTCAGACCCGGGACTTGCGACACCGTCAGTAACGGTGAGTCCGCGTGATTCTCCAAAAGCGACGCGACTTCCTGGCGCAGGACATGATCGCCGCCGCATTTTTCATCCAGCCACGCATCTCTATTGTTCGCCTCGATCGACAGAGCTTCAAAGAACACCTGCTTGACCTTCTGGTGGAACTCGGAGGTCATTCCGGCATTCCTCCCAGTTCACGGCGCAGCCAGGCTTTGGTCATCGTCCACTCGGCTTCGACGGTCCTTTTGGAGACCTTCAATGCGACAGCGACATCGGCGACCGTAAGCCCGCCAAAGAACCGCATCTCGGCGATCTTCGCTTGTTGTGGATCCACTTCGGCGAGCTTGCAGAGCGCGTCTTCGACAGCCAGGACATCGTCAATGCTATGGTGTGAGAGTAGCAAATCGTCCTTCAATTCAATCCGTTTCTGGTCCAGATCCTTGTTGGCTCGTCGCCGCTGGCGGGCGTAGTCCACCAGGATGCGTCGCATGGCGAGCGCACCCACTGCAAAGAAATGGGTACGTCCCTCCCATTGCACATCCTGCTGGCCAACCAGCTTGATGTAGGCTTCGTGGACCAGCGCCGTTGGCTCCAGCATGTGCCCCGCCGGTTCATGCTGAAAGTAGCTGGAGGCAACTTTCCGCAACTCGGGGTACACCAACTCCATCAACCGGCCGGCAGCCTCCGGATCACCTGCGGAAAGAGTCCGCAGAATCTGCGTCACGTCGCCGGGTTCAGCAGAGTCCACTTTGGTAATCCTGTCGTTGGACTTGCACTGATGTTCGCGAATCTTCAGGAGAAGCGGCACTATGACGGTTGCGTTGTCGGTCGCGGTACCAAAACCGCGACATCCTGGGTTTCAAGTTTTTTCGAATTTCCTCTGCGGATGCAACCCCCAGCCAACGCGTACTGAGGACCAATTTTAAACCCGGCCATCCTCAGACGAAATGGATCACGTCAGTAGAGGTACGCAGTCAATCCGATCTGGAGTGATGCGTTCGCAACATTCCACGCATGGGACTTTGCGATCTGGCCCGGAAACCAGAAGCCAAGTATCCCATTGAGGTGTTGCGTGAAGCGCTGTTTCAGTCAAATCGATCTCATCTCGGATGACGATCATGATCGGCAGGTAGCGACCATTGTTGCCTCCCAACTTCAGGTTGCCCTGCGTGTCTATACCGATCTAGCCAGCTATGTGATTGAGCCCTCGGTTGAGCGTTGGATTATTTCAAAGCTCAAACTCCGTGACGGAACCGGAGCGGATGTGATGCGCAAGCTGCGTGCTGCTTCGATTGATGTGCCGGTCACTTTTCTGAAGGAAAACGAGTCCGTTACCGAGATGCTTGGCGTCATGAAATTCGGTTTTCATGACATTCTTCAGAAGCCGATTCGGGTCACGGATCTGGAAGCGATTCTGAACGATCGTTTCGCTGACGTCGAGTCGAAATGCGAACTGGTGAAGGCCACTCTGCATGCCCATGAGAAGCTGGCATGTCTGGACAAGAAAGAGAATGAGGTTTTGGACGCCGCGGCGGATGGATTGCCCAACAAGATCGCCGCGCTGCGGTTGGGGGTTTCCCTGCGGACCCTGGAACGCAGGCGTTACCTCCTGATGAGAAAGCTGGGTGTTGAGTCGGGCGAGGAACTCGTCGTCCTGGCGGTTCGCAAGCAGTATGCTTCGTGGTTTGACCCTGAAATTGTCCCGCCAACTCCGGGTGTGGCGGAGACTACCTGCCGCCTGAAGATGGCGTAGTTGCCGAGACCAGTCGGAACGCCAGAATGAAAAAGCTTGGGCCGCGGCGCGCGCGGCCCTGAAGAACGCCCTTGAGGAAAGCCTTACCTCAAGCGGCGTTCTTGCTTTTTGCACTGACAGCTTGACGGCAAAGACCTCGCAACAATGCCAATTTCGAGCGAGTTTCGCGGGATCTTTTCGGATGTGCTGCTCTGCGGATTTCACCGCGATTTGCTGAGTTTCGAGGGGGGTATTGATGCGATCTCCTCGCATGGTTCGAGGCGGAACTCCGCAGATTCCAGTTGTTCAGCAGGTAGAGGCCGCTTGAGTGTCGAATCCGAGATAGATCTTTGGCGTTGCCGTGATGCTGATCTGTGCAGCGCAGCATCTGGACGCAGCTTGAAGAAAGCGGGATATGACTCTGAGTGCTTTGTCGACGCGGACTTCCCCCGAGAGAGCCGCAAAACGACCCCAGTTATCGTCTCGAGTGGATACCCCGGTACTTGGCCCGTGTGGTCAGCCGCGTCGGTCACCGGAGGTCGAAGACACTGACGATCGGCAGACGATGATCGCTCAGTTAGAAGCCGCACGAACTGCGGCGACTACCTTATTGGCCAACATCAACACGAAACTGCGGCAACCGCTCGCCGCGATCAATGACCAGTCGAAGTTGCTCAGCGATTGCTTCGACAATCTTGATCGCCCCGACTACCGAGCGCAGGCTTGCGAATCCGCCGCCAGTATGTGTCAGAGCAGTCTGAACCTGTTGAACGTCCTGACCAAACTTCTGGAATGGTCAGATCTGCAGTCGGACTCGGCGGCTCTCAAAGTCGAATCTGTGCGGTTGGACGAACTGCTGGCGCGCGTTGAGCAGCAGATGCGTCCCTACGCCAAAGCCAAGGGACTGAAGCTGGTCACCGAGGTGCTCTCAACCGCGCGGCTGGATATTGCTTCCGATCCCGCGCGGCTGATGACGGTCCTGGTGCAACTGGTCGACAACGCGATCAAATTTACGACCGTAGGCCAGGTGCATGTCACTTTGGCAACGACGGTGATGGTTTCCGGGGCCGTACAGCTCTCGTGCGAAGTACGCGACACCGGTCCGGGAATGTCGCCGGAAATGCTCGGTCAGCTGCAACGCCGCATCTCAAGGGCTGACGTTACCAGCATGCGCCAACTCGGAGGTCATGGACTGGGACTCGCCATCTGCCGCAAAGTGGCCAACATGCTGGGTGGTACGCTGACGATCGCATCGCGCCCGCAACTCGGCACGACGGTGACGTTCATCGCTCAGTGTTGTGATATTGAACCCGGTTGGGCTCGCGAGATCTGCAGCGGTTGCCAGCGCACCGGCGGCGGCGGGTCGTACTGTCGGGCTCGCGAGGACTTCCTGGCGCGCCAGCCTCATCTCCCGCGGCCAAGCTCGATGAGTTGTCCCGCGTGTTTGTAAATGACCGCAGCGGCGCGAGCGCGGACTCTTGAGAAAAGCATTCTTCGGCCTGAGAAGACGTGCCAGCGCGCGGCTCTGAAACTTCCCAACACGAATTGAGCCCGATAGCCTCAGCGGCGTCTTCATCGCTGTGGAGCTTCAGGGTTCATTCATGCTGTCACGACTCACATCAACATTCCGGCCAGTTGGCTGGTACCGACGCGGAGGCCAACTGGCCCTGCGCTGGTTCGTGCTGATGTGGTTTGTGGTGTCGTCGATCGGTGTGCCACTCAACGTTTTCAGCGGCAGTACCGAATTGGATGCCGGAGCTTGTGCGAGTCGGCCCGGCAGCAAGTGCTGCTGTTCGCCGTTGAAGAAGCTGTCGGGCAACTGCTGTTGCTCCAGGACGCCCGGTCCCGTGTCCATGCCCGATTTCAAAGTCGTGCGGCTGAAGTCTGAGTCGAGCGAAGAACCGGCCAACAATCCGGGTCGAACCTCCAGCAATGCCGGTCGGTCGTGCTGCTCGAAGCCGACACATCCTCGAGCGCCGAGCGAGGATCGAGACGAGAAGCGATCGCGCGACGCCAGTATCGTCGCGATTGAGTCCTGCCCCTGTGGACCCGATTCCAATTCCGACCAGTTGGTCAACCACGAGCCGCGGTTGCCCGTTGCGCCCATTGTCGACCTGTGGGTGGCAGAGCCTGCTGGCTGGGGCCTCCCGTTTGACGCGCGCTACTGCGGTGAGCAGTCTTTGCCGCCAACTCCGCCGCCGCGAGTCTGAGAGCGACCGCCGAGTGCATTCTTGTGTCATCGGTTCTCGCTACCGTCTCTGCCCGACCCGCTGTGCAGTGTCCTTGGGAACTGCCTGCGCGTTCTCGTCACTGACGGATGATTTCGCTGGCCGATCTGATGGCTGCCTCGGTGGCTGCATCCGTTATTCGACGTGATCGAATCGTCGTCGGTGGAATCGAGTGCCCGCGTCAGCTTCTCGCGTGGCAGCGATTCCGATGCTCTCTTTTCTTCGCATTCTCGCGCCTCAAACTTGAGGGCGTTTGGAGTTGTCTCATGTCATCTTTTTCCTGCGTCCGTGCCCGGTGGAGAACCGGGTTTACACTGATAGAACTACTCGTCGTGATCGCGATCATTGCCGTGTTGGTCGCCATGCTGCTGCCCGCCGTGCAGCAGGCGCGTGAGGCTGCCCGGCGGTCTCAATGCAAGAACAATCTCAAGCAGTTGGGTCTGGGGCTGGCCAACTACGAAAGCGCGTTCGGAGTCTTCCCGATGACGAACGCTCAGAACTATCTGCCGAACGTCCAGGGTTTCTCGCCTCAGGCCAGAATTCTGCCGTACATGGAGCAGGCCGGTTTGCAGGACATGCTGGACTTCACTCGGCCGGCCTTCACCGGACCGTTCAACAACCTGGTTCCCAATCCATTGTTTGCATCCGCGTTCGCAACGCCGCTCGCGGTCATGCTGTGCCCCAGCGATCCAGCTCCAACACAAGTAACTGGTGCGGGTGGTGCGATCTACGGCTGCAACAACTACATGGTGAGTTACGGCAGCGGTACTGGAGCCAATTACGATTTGCGTTGGCAGACGGATGGCATCGTCTATGAGAACTCGAACGCCCGCGTGCGGGATGTTATTGATGGGGCGTCGAACACTGTCTTCATGAGCGAGTCCGTTCGCAGCGTGGGGCCTGATACGACGTTGCCTGCGGGGACGCTGCCGCCGTTCCCGTATCAGATGACGATGAACGGTTCATCGGGAGTGAATTCTGCTCTGCAGACCGTGCAAGGTCTGGCTGCCAGTGGCAGTCCCTGGTCCAACGGACCAGGCGGTGTCATCAGTAACCCGGACCTGTCCACGATCTGGCCAGTGATGACGAATTGGCGCGGTTCTTCGAGTGCTGCAATTCGCGGTCGTGGTTGCTCGTGGGCGCATTCGGGTGCGCTGAGCACTTTGACTAACGGCTACAGCCCGCCGAACAGCCGCATTCCGGACGTCGTTACGCACTTCACGGGCTTCTTCGGTCCGCGCAGTTGGCATGTGGGCGGAGCTCACGTGCTACTCGGTGATGGCACCGTCCGGTTCCTCAGCGAGAGCACAGACGTCACGTTGCATCGCAGTCTGCATAGCCGCAACGGCAATGACCTAGTCGGCGAGTTCTAGTGGGTTATCCGGGCCGATATGACCGGTTTACAGGTCGGACAATGTTGTCCGGCCTGCGCGTCATCTTCGTCCGATGCCCCTTGATGAGCTCACCATCACCTGTATTTGCAGACAACTCAATCAACCAGACATACTTCAGAGATCACTTCGATGACTGACACCGCTCCGAACCCCGGCAAGTCATGGCCTGACTATCGAGCCGTGTGGCGTTGGCACTTCTATGCTGGGTTGTTCACAATTCCCTTCGTGATTGTGTTGTCGATTACCGGTTCGATTTATCTGTTCAAGCCGCAGATTGAAGCCTGGAACGATCGAGCCTACGACAACCTGCAGATCAAAGATGGTCCGGCAACGGCTGCCTCACAGGTCCAGGCGGCTCTGGCTGCCCTGCCTGAGTCCACGCCCAACGGCTACGAACTGCCTCAGACTCCAACCTCGGCTGCGCGAGTGATTGTGCGGACGAAGAGTGGCGAAGCGATTCGCGTTTACGTGCATCCTGAGACTTTGCAGATCCTGCACACCGTGCCGGAGAACCAGCGGTTCATGCGGACGATCTTTCGACTGCACGGCGAATTGCTGATGGGTGATCGAGGTTCGAATATCGTCGAACTGGCTTCGTGCTGGACGATCATCATGATCGTGACGGGTTTGTATCTCTGGTGGCCGCGTCAGGCCAAAGGCCTCGGCGGCGTGCTGTATCCGCGATTGCGAATGGGCTCAAAGATCTTCTGGCGTGACATCCACAGCGTGGTTGGCATCTGGATCTCGACCTTCGCGCTATTCCTGTTGATGAGTGGTTTGCCCTGGGCCAAGTTCTGGGGTGAGTACTTCAAAACGATTCGCCGCTACACGAACACTGCGGTGGCTCAACAGGATTGGACCACCGGCAGCGAGCGGGCAGCCAAAGGATCAGACGGCGCGAAAGGCAATCGTGATGCAGGCGGCGGCGAACACAGTGGTCACGGAGGTGGAGGCTCGGGACGCGGACGTCGGGGCGGTGGTGGCTTCATGCCGAAGGATATGACGGCCTTCGATCGAGTCGTCGCCACTGTATCGCCGTTGAAGCTGGAGCATCCGGTTGTTGTTGCTCCACCCGCCAAAGCCGACAGCAATGAGTGGACTGCGAAGTCCATGACCGCCAATCGACCGCTGCGTGTCAATCTGGTCGTTGATGGCAAGAGCGGGGCGATTATCAGCCGGGAAGACTTCAAGGATCGCCACTTCTTTGATCGCGTTGTGGGATATGGCATTGCCGCTCATGAAGGACAACTCTTCGGCTGGCCGAATCAATTACTGGGGCTGCTGACTGCAGCTGGACTGGTCCTGATCAGCGTCAGCGGCGTCATCATGTGGTGGCGTCGTCGCGATGTGGGAGTGCTTGGCGCGCCGAAGGTTCTCTTCAATCCGCGCGTCTCGTGGGGCTTGATCGCGCTCACGGTTCTGTTCGGCGTCTACCTGCCGCTGTTTGGTGCGTCGCTGCTACTCGTGCTGCTGGCTGAGTTCGCCGTTCTCAAACGCATTCCTCGCGTGCGGAACTGGCTGGGCCTGCACGCTTCCGCACCCGGTGTGATGCCCTCATAGGCGCTCTGCGAGAGAGCGCCTATGACTTCGCAGGAATCAATCCCGCTTCTTTGCACCAGCCGACGGCGGCGGCGATGCCATCGTCGAAGGGGACTCGCGGGTGATAGCCGAGTAGTCGCTGGGCTTTCTCAGAGCTGTAGTCGAGGTTGTAGCCCAGGAACTTTACGCTCGCGCTGGAGACAAACGGTGCTTCTTTCGCATCGAAAGCTTTCCAGATGGCTTCCAGTGTTTTGGCGAGCGTCTTCACGACCGCCAGCGGTGCAGCCTTCGTCGGCGTTGAGATGCCAGCGTGTTCGGCAATCCGTCCAATGAAATGGCGCTTCGTGACCAGCTTAACGTCCGTGATATTGAAGACTTCGCCGATCAGGTCATCTCGATCGAGGGCCAGGAAAATAGCGTCCGCCAGATTGCCGACATAGGTGTTGTTGAGCAGCGTGTGGCCGTCGCCGATGAACTTGAACTTGCCGCTCGTCATGCGGCTCAGAATGCGGGGCAGCACCGTGCGATCGCGTTCTCCATAGATGAAGCCGGGTCGCAGGATAACCGCTGGCAGCTTGTGTTCGGCGATGTGGCTGCGAACCAGTTGCTCTGACTCCGCCTTCGTCAGCGTGTAGCCGTCGATACCTTCCAGGGAAATCGGTTGCGTTTCATCAGTGCCGTGATGATCGCCAGCGGGATAAACGCCGAGCGAACTGATATGCACGACGCGTTTCAATGTTCCATTCGCTTTCACGGCGTTGAGCAGGCTTTCTGTGCCGCCCACGTTTACGCGACGGTATTCCTCCACCGGGCCCCAATCACCGACCTTCGCGGCGCAGTGCACGAAGGCGGTCACACCTTCTGCGGCACGCTTGTGAGAATCAAAGTCGGTCAGGTCGCCGTCGACGAACTCGACGCCCCATTGCTGCAGCAGCTTGCGATCGCTGTTTGATCGGACCAGAGCCCGCGTACGGATGCCACGTTCGCGGGCGCGCTGAGCCACATGGCTGCCCACCAAACCCGTTGCTCCCGTGACGAGCAGCAGGTCGTCATTTGAAAATTGCACGTTCACTCCTCAGTAGTCGCTTCGAGACCGGCGAATCTTTGGCGTTGAGATCAAAGATTGCCAGCTACTCGTCGACTTGTCTGCGGGAACGTGCTGGTTCTTCATGACCTGCCTGCATGATGCCGCTGTCCGATGCCTTGTTGCGACCGCTCCGGCTGTAGAGCTGAGTCTCTTCGACCTCGTTGGCCTTCGCTCGACCGGCGATGTGTCCGGGGATCACGCAGCCAGCCATGATCGCCCAACTGGCAGGGGCGGGAATGAAGTTGCTGAACTGGCCGCCGACATGGCTGCCATAAGCCGGGTACAACACTTTGTAGGCGTCGGCCTGCAGGTCGTACTTTCCTTCGGCTTCCATGTAGCTCAAGGCGTCGTTGGTGGCTCGAGCTTCATGCACCAGACCATACACAGGAATCGAGTAGGCCACGCCGTACGTGCCTTTCCACTCCTGCTGGCCGAAGTCTTTGGCGTGCCCGGCTTCGTGCAACGCCACCGCCGGATGATCGGAATACAGATTGATCGTGTTTGTGAAGGGGTTGTAGTTGTCGCCTCCAATGATTCGTCCTGGCAACAGCGTGTAGCCCAGCAAAGAAAGCGTGCCTGCGGTGTAACGCCAGCCGAAACCGACCTGCTCGTTCTTCGTCAGCCGCTTCCATTCGCCGACCGGGTCGTACTGATTCAGCCGGACCTTCACGCAATCGAGGTCGTTCTTCTCAAGGTACTCTGCGAGTTCCTGCTCGGTCTGCGGCGAGATGTTGTGATTATCCATCTTCGCGTTGAGCAGCATGATCTTGGTCGGAATGCCCACGACCCAACCCACACCGTCGATGAGCTTGTTCTCACGACCGCGCTCGATCTGAGTTTCGCCGTTCGGTAAGCGATAGTCTTTCCTGGTGTAGCTGGCTCCGTATTCATAATGCGGCGCGACGCAGCCTGTGAGCAGGGCTAACATCGCCAGGGATATGAGCTTACGCATCTCTTCATCCTTGAAGATTGCCGCCGTTCGCTCCACGAACAAAGAGTTGCTGGCCCCGCGAACGATGGTCGTGGGCGGGGATATAACCAGTACTCGCCATGCTCAATAGATCAGTCTGTAGCGCGCCAACATTCGGAGTGAAATGCTACTCGCTCAGGTGGTGGCAGAGCGTTTTAACCACGGCCGCGAAATAGCTGTTTGACGAACTGGAGCAGGGAGAGATTGAACTTGAAGAGGAACATGAGGGTTTGCCCCGTGTCGCCCTGAGGATCGAATCCATTCGATCGCGCGATGCGGCCCTCATGTTTGAAGAGCTTAGCCCGTAGCTCGGCTTCAGCGGGGAGTTTGACGACAAGAACGTTCGTGGTCTCCCCGAGACGGGGGTCCTGATCAATATCCACTGCCTGTACGTCTACGGCACCGTCCCGATAGAGCGCGTCGACGATAGTGCGCGAGTCGCGAGGCGATTGCTCACCGATCGTTCGCAGTGACGTGGCGGACGCCTCGGCAAGCCAGGCCCGAGCCTCTCGATGTTCTTTGGTGGCGAGCAGGTTCAAGCAAAACGCATCGGCGGGGTGGGGCTCGTTAGGGTCCGACCATGAGGATGTGGGCACAACGCTTCTCCGCAATTCAGAGCGCTGAACAGATCGGGAGCACAAGTGGCTGCAGCGTCACGAGGACTAGGGGCGACCACAGGTGGCTCCCACGCGGGGGCTGGCAAAATATTAATCGACCGAGTTGCCATCGAGTTTGGCCCCCGTATGGCCGTCGATCGCGGCTTTGGTCGAGCCGATGATGCGGTTCTGGCAAATCAGCAGGCCCATATCTTTGCCTTTGACCGCGATACCAGTCGTCGTCCTCTTGTCGGTCCGTTGATCGGCGATGAGGCAACTGGAGACGATCGAATCTTCGCAGTCTTGCAGCAGCAGGCTGATCGGTGTGCCGTCCAGAATCTGGCAGCCGGTCATGTTCATCCGCTGGCAGCGAATGACTTCAACCAGCGCCTCACGTTGCAGCGGCACGGCGTCCTTGATGGTGTGCGTCCCGGCCTCGGCGTCCTGAATCAGCAGGCCGGTGATGTTGCAGTTGAACGAGTCGCTGAACGTCACGCCGGTGGCCAGTTCCTTGTCGTTGTAGTCGGGGTTGTGGCCGATCGTGTTGGGACCCAGCAGAATGTTCCGCGAGTGCTCGACCAGCACGTTGCGATGATGGCCGCTGTAGATGTAGTTGCCGGTGATGGTGACTCCCCGGCAGTACGTCAGGTGGATGTTGTTCTTCTGGCTGCCGATCAGATTGCCCGAGATCGTCCACATGCCGGCTTTGTGCTTGCCGTCTTCGCCGCCACCGATCATGCGAATGTTCGAGCCACCGGAACTGAAGGTCGCCTGAATCGTGTTGCTGGCAATCGTCCCCTCACGCACGGTGCCGTTGCCGACGTCGATGTAGATTTCGGCGGTCGGTTCCGCTTCATCTTCGGGCTTAGAAAACTGCTTCGCGAACGCCCGGAAGTTGTTGTATTCGATGTCGTTGCCGGTGATCTGGAAGTTGCGGATTTCGCTGTTTTCCACGCGAATTCCACCGCGCCGGTTATAGCTGATGTGCGAATCGCCAATGATGACCTGATGCAGGTTGACCTTGTCGAGATGCACTCCGATGTTGGTATTGTGATAGATGTGGCAACCATCAATTAGGATGTTTCGTGCGCGGCCCGTGACATAGACCGCAGTGCGGACCTGGCGAATCAGCACACGGGTCAGAGTGGGCTGCATCACGCCTTGGATACGGATGCCGTCGGCTTCGGGATGACGACCTTCGATCTCGATGCCGTCGATCGTCGGCATGCGTTCGTTGTGCCATTCTTCCGGACGAAAGCTATTGGGGTCTGCCGATCCCGTATGATTACCGACCAGCGAGATCGCCGGGCCGGGGCCTGTCATGACCAGCTTGGCGGTGCCGCCTGAACCGCTGATGGCCGTGCGTCCGACTTTTACCAGATCAACGATCAGCGGTTTCGAGATGAGATATTCACCGCGCGGAAACTCGATCACACCGTCCGCATCGTTGATAGCGTGCTGCAACGCTTCAGTGTCATCCATCTTGCCATCGCCAGCAGCTCCCCAGTCACGCACGTTGGCCATCTGAAGTCTCCTTCGAAGATCATCCCGGCAGAAAGAACTCAGGCTAGAAATGAACGAAGCACGAATGAGAGGTGTCATTCGTGCTTCTTGTGAGCGATCTGTGTCTGGTGTCGAGCCTCTTAGTGGGCATGGCTCGGAGCGTGACCGCCGTGTCCGTGATCGGCGGCTCCGTGACCGTCATCATGTCCATGACCGTGGCCACCGTGCCCGGCGTCTGGTTCGGGCTCATCGAAGTTCGTAAAGGCAGCGACCGATCCGGACAGCTGCACTGAGCCGCACAGGAACATGATCGTGACCAGCGAGCTGACGAAGACGGTTTTGGCGATGAAGTTGCTGAGCTTCATGCCCAGCAGATCGTGATGTCCGCCGACTGGAGGAGCGATCAGGCCCCACACCAGCACCCACATCAGGCAGATGAGGATCAGGCCGACCACGCCGCCCTTCTTGAACAGGATCTCGTAGAGCTTCACCCAGTTCACGGCGAGCGTCCAGAACGCGACCCAGGAAATCAGAGCCGCATACGGCAGCACGAACATCACCAGAGCCTGGATGACTCCGAAGGCAGCCGCGAACAGGTTTACAAGACTATCAAAAAGTTCGGACATGCGAGCAATCTCTCAGGGGACTCGAATAAAACTGATGGCAGAGGCCAGCACCAGTCAGACGAGTGTTTAACACAAGCCTCCGGCGTGATCCAGCGACCCAGTTGCTGAGAGTGAGATTCGGGTCGGGGAGCCGGGGGCGTCTGCTGCTTCATCTAAGGCCGCTGTCGCGCCAGTCGATGGGACTTATGGAACCCTTGAATCCGATGGGTCCCATAAGTCCTTTAGAGGTAGTGGCTTATCAGGCCTCCGTCGATCTTGGATCCGGGGCGGCGGAATGACTTGAAACACGTAAATTGGCGAACTTGGGAAGACTTTGCCGCAGGCCAAAACTTATCCGGTTAGCGGCACTCTAGGGCGTTTGTCATTGATATCGTGGAAACCGAATGCCCGGTGTCGATAAGCCATGACAGACGGTTTCGTGTTGGACGGGTCACGGAGGCCTGCGGAACGCGGAAGTATCGTTTACACAGCAAGTGATTGGACCAGCGGGGTTTTGGCGCTCAGCCAGTTCCACGCTCACGGACGGAATTCTTTCACACACCGAACGGCAATTCATCGCCACCAGTCCGCAGGAAGCGGATCAG
>CAYLTY010000006.1:0-77936 GCA_964386705.1 uncultured Planctomycetaceae bacterium | reverse complement strand
TGGACCAGCCTGGGGCCAACAAGGGATGGCGAATTGCCCGCCGATGTCGGCTTGTCCTCCGGGACAGGACAACATCTGGCTTCCGACCCACCACCACACTTGGGAATACAAGGAGCCGAAGAACCTGCGTTATCCGGATCCTTGCCAGCAACCGGCGATGGTCCAATACCCTTACTACACCTGTAAGGGCCCGTCGGACTTCGTCTTCCAGGGACCATAAGGGCTGTAGTCGTAGGACGGACAATCCTGTCCGTCTCTGCGGGTTGGAGTGATGACGGACAGGATTGTCCGTCCTACCCCACTCCGTCGACCTCTTTCCTTAGCTCGCTGTTGATCCGGCCCGGCGACCACCCTACCATCGATTGTTGTTGATGAGTCCTCGCTCTGCGTCAAACACGTTCCCTCCAGTGACGCGGACGAATCCCTACTCGCGCGACAATCGAGGTCCCTCCGGTGTGGTGCGTGCTCCTCATACAAGCAGCGTTCTTGGCGCTCCTTCCTGGCGCGGATGCGAGCGGTCTGGTAGCAGACCCCGCGACTGTGTCGCTGGACGGTCGCGGTGCGAACTTTCAACTGCTGGTGTCCGACACGGACGCTGGCGGCAAGGTCGTTGATAAGACTCGAGCGGTCACGTATCGGTCGGTGAATCCTGATATCTGTCAGGTTTCCCCGACCGGTTTCGTTTCTGGAGTCAGCAACGGCGCAGCGACGATTGAAGCCGAAATCGCGGGCAAGAAGACGCTCATCCAAGTGACGGTGAGTAACCTCGGCCAGCGCGCGGCGTTCAATTTCGAGCGGGATATCATCCCCATACTCAGCCGCTACGGTTGCAACTCGTCGGCTTGTCACGCCAAAGCTGAAGGACAGAACGGGTTCAAGCTGTCCGTCTTCGGATTCGATCCGAAAGCGGATCATCTCACGCTGACTCAGGAGTCGCGCGGACGCCGCACGCACCCGCTGTTGCCCGAGCAAAGTTTGCTGCTAGTAAAAGCCTCCGGCGGAATGCCTCATGGCGGCGGAGTTCGCATCAAGGCGGACTCAGTCGAATACAGCTTGTTGCGCGATTGGATCGCGGGCGGCATGCCCTTCGGCCAGAAGGACGATCCGCAGGTCAAATCGATTGAGGTCTCGCCGCGCGAACGGCAGTTGACCTTCGATGCTCAGCAACAGCTCCGCGTGATCGCGACTTACACCGATGGCCGACGGGTGGATGTCACGACTCTGGCTAAGTTCCAGTCGAACAACGAAGGCATCGCGGCGGTCGACGATCGCGGCTTTGTTGTCGCCGGAAAGAAGCCCGGCGATGTGGCTGTGATGGCCAGCTTCATGGGCTCGGTCGATATCTTCCGAGCGTTGATACCTCAGCCTTCGATCGAGAATGCCCCCGCCTGGCCGGTCGTCAAGAATCAGATTGATGAACTGGTCGATGCCAAGCTGCGAAAGCTGGGGATTACACCCTCTGGAATCTGCTCCGATGCCGACTACCTGCGGCGCGTGTACCTCGACCTGATCGGTACCCTGCCAACAGCGGCAGAGGCACGTGCGTTTCTGGCCGACACCAGTGCAGACAAACGCCAGAAGCTCGTTGACCAACTGCTGACTCGCCCTGAATACGCGGACTACTGGGCTCTGAAATGGTCTGACTTGCTGCGCGTCGATCGGCAGGTGCTCGGTCAACGCGGGGCGTTCCTGTATTACTCGTGGATTCGCGAGAGCTTCGCCAGCAACAAGCACTTCGATCAGTTTGTGCGTGAACTGCTGACGGCCGACGGGGAACTGGCGCAGGCACCGGCAGCGCATCTCTTCAAAGCGGTGACGAAGCCGGGTGATCGAGCCAGCACGATCTCGCAGGTGTTCCTCGGCGTGCGGATTGAATGTGCTCAGTGCCACCATCATCCGTTCGACCGCTGGGGTCAGGATGATTACGTCGGCATGGAAGCGTTCTTCGTGCAGCCGAACATCAAGAAGAACGGCCGCGGTGAGGTCCTCTTCACGGCTGCCAATAACAGCCCGTTGAAACATCCTCGCACGGGCGACGCGATTCATGCGCATGCACTCGGCGAAGCTCAAGGCGAGGCTTCTCCCGAAGGCGACCGCCGCAAGGCTCTGGCCGCGTGGATGACGTCGCCCAACAACGCGTGGTTCGCGAAGAGTTTTGCCAATCGCATGTGGGCTCACTTCACCGGTCGCGGACTAGTGACTCCGATCGATGACGTCCGGCTGACGAATCCGCCGTCCAACCCGGAACTGCTGGACGCGCTGGCGAAGCGCTTCACGGACAGCGGCTTCGATGTGCAGGCTCTGGTGCGGTTCATCACCTCATCACGCACCTATCAACTGACGTCGGCGACCAACCCAACAAACCTCAGTGACGAACAGAATTACTCGCGTGCCTTGCTGCGATCGCTCGATGCCGAAGTGCTGTTTGATGCCGTCTGTCAGACGACCGGCGTGCCCGAAAAGTTTGACGGTCTGCCGGCGGGCTATCGAGCGATTCAACTGTGGGACAGTCATGTCCCGCATTACTTCCTGCGGATCTTTGGACGTCCGGTGCGAGCGACCGTGTGTGATTGCGAACGCAACGCGGAACCGAGTGTGGCTCAGGTGCTGCATGTGATGAACTCGCCGCTGATTCAGGACAAGCTGGCTCACGAAGGCGGTCGCATCACGAAGCTGGCGACGCAGATGACCGACGATGCGGCCCTGATTGATGAACTCTATTTGACGTTTTACGCGCGTCCGCCATCCGCCGATGAGCGAACCGCAGCAATTGAATATTTCAAGAAACAGAGTGGACAGCGCCGCCGGGCGGTCGAAGACCTAGCCTGGAGCCTGATGAACACGACGGAGTTCCTGTTCAACCACTAGAATGTCGAACGCGAAAAAGTTTGGTCAGTCGATTCCCCGCCAATTGCTGCACCGTACCCGCCCGAAGCGAGAATCAGAGAGGCCTCCCATGACTAAGCAACGTGGTTTCTGCGACGGAATCAGCCGCCGTGAACTCTTGCGAGTCGGTGTTGCCGGCACCCTTGGCGGAGCCTTTTCGCTCCCGCAACTGCTGGCTGCTGAAAGCAAGGCGGCGAAGCCGAACCCGAACAGCGATGTCTCGGTGATCATTCTGTTCCTCAAGGGCGGCTTGAGCACCATTGATACGCTCGACTTGAAGCCCAACGCGCCTCCAGAGTTTCGCGGCGACTTCTCGCCGATCTCGACCAACGTCCCCGGTATGGAAGTCTGCGAGCATCTGCCGAAGCTGGCTCAGACGGCGCACCGGTTCTCGCTGTTGCGTTCGATGACGCACAGCAATTCCGGTCACGGCGACGCTGATCACTACATGCTCACGGGCTATCACCCGGCTCCCGGCTTCAATGTCAATCTGAAGCCGAACAATCAGCGGCCCTCGCACGGTTCGATGATCAGCAAGCAACTCGGCCCGCGCGGTGGGGTGCCGGCGTATGTCTGCATGCCGAAGATGCACCCGTCGGCTGGTCCCGCGTATCTGGGTTCGGCAAGCGCACCGTTCGTCGTCGAAGCCGATCCGAACCAGCCAAACTTTTCAGTGCCCGACCTGCTGCCGCCATTGGCCGTGGATTCGACACGTCTGGATGACCGCAAGAACCTGATGGCTCGCGTTGACCGCTTCCGTCAGGCCAGCGAAGTCGAAGCCAACAAGTCCGCCAAGCAGATGACGACGTTCCAGCAGAAGGCTCTGGAACTGGTGACCTCACCCGAAACGCGCCGCGCGTTCGATATCGGGCAGGAATCCATCGCCCTGCGAAACGAATACGGTCGCACGACACTCGGCCAATGCAGTCTGGCGGCGCGCCGTCTCGTTGAGGCAGGCGTGCGTTGCGTGACCGTCGATCATCAGAACTGGGACACGCACTACGACAACTTCAAGGTCCTGAAGAACGACCTGCTGCCGCAGCTCGATCAGACGTTGTCGACGTTGCTGCGAGACCTCGACGATCGCGGCATCCTCGGCAAGACAATGGTCATCGTGATGGGCGAATTCGGCCGCACGCCGCGTGTGAACCAATACGCCGGACGCGACCACTGGGGTCCGTCGAACTGCATTCTGATGGCTGGCGGCGGCATCAAGCCGGGAGTTGTGGTCGGCAAGACGAACGCTCGCGGCGAACGTCCCGATGGCGATCCCACCGGACCGGAAGACCTCGCGGCCACGATGTACCACCTGCTGGGCATCGACCCGAACGAAGAGTTCTACACCCCCGAAGGCCGCCCCGTCCGAGTGGTCAACGGCGGCAAGGTGATTCACGGACTGGTCTGAACTCCGGCGTCAGCAGAATCGCCTTTTCGTAGTTCAGCCTCTCCGAGACTGAACCTTCTCTGCCGCCCCCCCCGGAATCTGCTTCAAACCGAGTGGCGCCGCAACGGAAGATCCAGTCTCGGAGAGACTGGACTACGGCACGGCTGATGTGTGCTTTCAAGAGCCATGTTGTGGCGTTTTTGAGTCGCGGGTAGATTCCCCTGCTTATTTGCCGGGCGATGGATCGCCCTGGCCTGCGTTTCTTTGAGCGGCGGGCAATGAGGATGGGACGTCTTCGGCTCCACGGCTTGCGATGCTTAGTGTATGCACTGCTGGTGCTTGCGCTACTGCCGTGTATTGTCGAATTTGGCTTCCGCGTGGCCGCCCTCCGAGCGGAAGCTCAAGCCACAGCAGGACATGCGGGCTGGCAGTTGTTGCCCTCAGCGGCCACCCATCATCAGCTTGCCCCGCTGCAGCGTATCTGCGGTCCCGCGACGGAAACCTCCGAAGCGTTCAGTTTTCAGACCAACAGTCTCGGGCTGCGCGGGCCTGAAGTCGCAGTGCCCAAGCCCTCAGACACTCTGCGCATCGTGTGCCTGGGTGACGAAACGATTCTGGCGGCCAACCTGCCGGATGAAGCCTTCTTCGGAGTACGGCTGGCAGCTCACCTGCAGCCTTACACGCAGCGCAAGATTGAAGTCATCAATGCTGGCGTTCCGGAATCAGGACCACTGCTGGCTTACCTGCAGGTCAAACACCAGTTGCTGGCGCTGCAGCCGGATGTCCTGATCGTCCACTTCGACCCGTCCGACGTTGGTGATGAAGCTCGTTTCCGCAGGCTGACGGATCTCGATCCCCACGATGTGCCACTGGTCTGCGTGCATCCGCTGCTGGTCAGCACGCCCAAGATCAAGCCCTTGTGCCAGCACTTCCTGTGCGTGCAATGGGTCAAAAAAGAGTTGATTCACCGCTTCGGTATGCGGGATGAGGGTGATGTCTCCGAACCTATCACTCTCGCCAAGCGAGACTGGCGGCGCGATCGCTCGTTCACTGACGGCGCTGAGGTTACTGCGGCGTTGAAACCCGTTGAGCAACTCGCCCGGTTGACAGCACCATTCGGCAGCCGCACCGTTCTGGCGGTGCATCCGCTCGTGGAACAACTGCTGGACGACGCACTGGCGGATACGTCTTCTGCCGATGATGACACGACCAGCCGCACCGCTCAGGTTCATCCGCTCAACGAGTTTGAGAAATCTTCGGCGGCGACTGTGTGCCGTATCTCCCAGACTCTGCGGCGAGTCAATGATCCTCAAGCGGCCTTTGAAGATGATTACCGCACGTTGAGCAAGTTTGGCCACGACATCTACGCCTACGCCTTGGCTGAAGCGATGTTCCAGGCCATGCCTGATGCCTGGACGACGCCCGAATCCGCAGCCCCCCAAACCACCCGCGAAGGGGCCTCCCGCCAGGCCAGTCACACCGAATCTTCCGCTGCTCGCACGTCACACATCCAACGTCCCGCGACCGCTGCTGAATCACCCGCCGGAACGAGTTCCGACCGGTACTGATTTCAGATCTAGTCTTGTTCACGCATCTTCCGTTACATCTCCCGCCCTTCTGGTTCTCCGACCTTTTGCAAGGATGCAAAGTCAGATGTTCCGACGCCTCATTGCAATCACCGCACTGTTCGGTGTGACTGTCTTCTGCGCCGACTCAGCGATTTATGGTCAGACGAAACCAGCTCCCACAAAACCTGCAAATCCACCCGCTCGCGGCGCTGTAGCACCAGCAGGCGTGGCGGCGAAGCCAGGTGCAGCTCAACCCGCGGCGAAACCCGAAGCCCCGAACCCGGTGCTGGATAAGATCCTGCAGGACTGGTACGCCTCGTCGAAGAACATCAAGAAGCTGGAAGGCGAACACAAACGCTTCATCTACGACTACACGTTCTTGACCGTGAAGCAGGCGCAAGGCGAATTCTATTACGAAGCTCCCGATAAGGGCCGCATTGATCTGGAGGGGACGAAGGTCAAGGACGGCACGACTGTCGATAAAGTAAGTGCCATTGATGGCAAGGGGCTGAAGTTCTCGGCGGAGTCTGATGTCCCCGAACGGTGGATCTGCGACGGCAAGCAAGTGCTGCAGATCTTCGACGCCAAGAAGGAAGTAATGCAGTTCTCGATCCCACCTGAAGGACAAGGCGAACACATCATGGACGGCCCGCTGCCGTTCCTGTTTGGCATGCCTCCTGAGAAAGCTCATCAGCGCTACCAGATGCGGTTGATCAAGCAAACCGCCAGCACCATTGTCATGCAAGCCATCCCCAAGTGGCAGCAGGATGCGGCGAACTACAAATGGGCGGTGATCATGCTCGAACCCACCAGCATGATGATTCAAGCCGTACAGATGATGGACCCCGCGGAAACCACAGAGACCGTTTACTCCTTTCCGAAGATCACCAAGAACCCGAGTAAGCCCGTCACAAGAATCCTGGGCATCCCGGGGTCAGATCCCTTCAAACCCAACCTGAAGGGTTACAAGTTCATCACCACAGGCGACGGCGAGCAGGTTGCGGGCGCAAAGCCTCAGGAAGGCCCCAAACCTGCGGCAGACACGCTGCCTTCAGTGGTGGGGCTGGAGCACTCCAAGGCCAAAGATATCTTGGAGAAGAAGGGCTACAAGGTTCAATTCTTCAAAGGTGACCCGGCGAATACACCGCAATTGCAGTATCACGTCTACCGTCAAATCCCCGAGGCCAAGCAGACCTTGAAGAAGGGTGAGTTGGTCAAGCTAGTGGTCTATACCGAACCACAGATCAACCTGACCGACGGAAATAAAGATGAAGCCGCAGCAACCGGTTTGGTGCCGAAAGTCACCGGCCTGAGCCACTCGCAAGCCAAGCAGAAGCTGGAAGCGATGGGCTACAAGGTGAAGATGATCCGCGGCGACTTGGCTCGCACGGAAGACGCACTGCACACAGTTCAGGATCAGTCGCCGAAAGCGGGCGCCAAGCTCGACCCGGAAGGCACTGTGACCCTGAAACTGTTTATTGATGACGAAGACGCCAAAGGCTCCAAAGCCCAGTAGCACCAGCAACAAGCAACTATGAAACTGTAGGACGGACAGGATTGTCCGTCCTACGTCCTGATTCTTGGAGACCGATCACCTCCGATCGTCGCCTTTCAAGCACTCAAACTCTCTCCGCGACTCCCTCCGCAATTGGTGCGATTCATCGACCGCACGCCACTTCTCCCGAGCCGCTCTGGCACCTCTCGACAGCCTTCCCTTCAGACATCCCCCTCGCACGTCTTTGATTGAGGCCAACTATGCGCCTGTTGTGGGCGACATTGTCGCTGTTAATTCTGACGACTTCCGGTTGCTCCAGCTTTACCGGGAAGCCCCTGTGGTCGCCGTTCAAGTCCAAGGCGGCCAAAGACGATGACACGGTGCTGAAGGACGAATGGGGTTGGGTCGGTGAACAAGGCCGCGGCGATCGTCCGATGGAATACGAGAACGACCCGCTGAAAAAATTGCTGTTCGATAAACGCTCACTCGACATCGAACGCAACCTGGGAATCGGCGAATGATCGAGCCCGCAGGTCATCGCGATCACGCGACAGCCTGAGCGTTCACAGCGATCGAGTCAGCAGCATCTCCTGCGTGAGCGGATTACACTTTGGTGGCGAGTAAAATCCTTGGGACTAACCTCGCAGCATGTTCGGTACCTGCGAACTGCACCCGCCTTTGCTCTTCCCCAGGAGTCATCCCCGATGTTGCGACCCCACCTGCTGACTTTGCCGTTGTTGATCGCCCTGGGTTGTGGACCAAACCCGGCGCCCGCTCCAGTCACCGCCACTCCAGTGGAGCTGACCCCCAAAGCGACGCAGACTACAGAAACGCCTTCTGCTGCCGCTGATGTGCAGTTGAAAGTTTGCAGCCTGCAGGAACTCAATCAGGCGATTGCCAAGCACTCCGGCAAGGTTGTCGTGTGCGACATGTGGTCCACGTCCTGCGCACCATGTCTGCGAGAGCTGCCTCACCTGGTGGCGCTCAGCGGCAAGCATTCTGCGGACAAACTGGTCTGCATGACCGCCAGCCTCGACTACGAAGGCTTGCCCGATCAACCCGTGGACAGCTTGCGAACGCCGGTCCTGGACGTGCTCAAAGAGAAGCAAGCCAAGCTTGAGAACTACCTGTTGAACGAAGAGAGCGACAAGGTCTATGAGCAGCTCAAGCTGTCCTCAATTCCGGCCGTCTATGTCTATGGCACGGACGGCAAGCTCGCCAAACTCTTTGACGAAAGCAACGGCAGCTTCAGCTACGAAAAGGACATCAACCCCTTCGTTGAAGAACTCCTGAAGGGCGTTCAATAGATCGTCCGCCGCTGGATGTTGTCACCCATGATACCGGCGACGGAGCAATCCCGGTGGGCCAACCGATTGTTGACCCACCCGCGATCGTTGCTGTGCACGGTGGTCTGTCAGTGGACAGCGGGAGTGAGCCGCAACGCGCTAGCGGCGGGTGAGGTGCACCGAGACCTAACCATGGCAGAGCCGGCGGCTAGCGCCTTGCCGCTCAGCACGCTCCTGTGATGCGTATCACTTCAAAATGCTCTGTTAGAACAGCGGCTTAAGCCCCAATTGTCGACGTACTACGGCCCATTGGCCGGCGTGCATCAGCCAGTGACTGCCTTCCAGCGAGTACAAAGCTCCGACAGTCGGCGCATACTCGATGCCGGTAGCTCGATCGAGATCCGCTTCCGACATCTTCTCCAGAGACGCCAGCGTGCTCGCTCGCAATTCCTGGAAGGCGCTGAGCAATTCAGCCTTGGTGCAGAACTGCTTGGGGTCATCCGACGCCGCAGTGTCATTGGTGTACTTCTCGGCGAAGCCTGCAGGTAACGGCTTCACGCCTTGAGGATTCGCGGTCGACTGATGCCGATGCTCAGACGCAATCAGATGTCCGAGTTGCCAGTTGATGTGATTGCAGCCGGGACATGGCCGCTTCAGCAGGTCGGCGTCGGACAAGTCGGCAACATACGCCTGACAGACGTAGGCCCCCATATCGACACCGATCTTGATCGCTTCTTTGGCATTCATGCTGTGACTCCTGAGAGATGAAACTGAAACCCGGCGGCATCAGAAACAACTCGGCCCGGAGTTACAACCAGCGACCGCGCGGCCTAAGCGACTTCCAGCAGCTCTTTGACGGGCTCTGCTATTGGCTCCACACAAACGACGGGCGTCGAGTAAACAACCGGCGCAGGTGCTCGGGCATCATCCTTGGTGAGCACTGCGTACATGTTGTCGCTGATCGGTAACCGATCTCCGAACGACTGCCGAGAAACCGTGTAGCCAGCCTCGTGCGCCAACCGCTGCAGGGTGTCCGGTGTGAAGTAATTCACGTGATCCGGAAAGCGGAAGCCGCACCATCTCTGGCCGCGCAGCCTCCGGTTCCAGCAAGCGAAGTTCGGCACCTTGAGAATGACCGACCCGCCCGTCGCCAGAATGGGATGCAGTTGCCGCAGCAAGCGCAGTGGACGCGCCTCGTGTTCCAGGAACGAGCACATCGTAACCAGATTGACGCTCTGGTTTTCAAAGGACGAGATGCCGTCCAGCGCATTCGTTGAAAGGATTCTGCCACCGAGTGGAGCCACTCTGCCTTCTGAATACCCTGCGAGCCGTTTTGAGATCTCAATTCCGTGGAGCGCGACCTGACGTCCGGTCCTGGCGGCACGATCATGAATCTCCACCAGCAGGCTGCCCCAACCGCATCCGAGATCCAGCACGCTTAGAGGTTCTGCCCGGTCGTAGCCGCGTGCCACGCTGAGGGTCAGCGAAGCCGTCTTGTTGCGGCGCGGGAAGAGGAACAGCTTCGTCGCTTTGGCCATCGCCGAGATCTTCGAAAAGATCGGTTCTTCGAACTCGCGCCGTTTGCTCTCCTGGTCCGACGTGTTTTCCCAGGCGAACTCACATTCCAACTGCGAGTACTCCGGCGGATTCGGCAAGAACACGAAGCCCGTTTCACGGCACCGCACCAGCGACCAGCCGTTGCGACCGAATCCGGTTTCTTCAACCGATGTAACACGCTCCAGAATCGGGCAGAAGCAATCCATTGCAGCAGTCCTTTGCGTCGCGTCAGCGCCTCTAAACAGTCGTCCTCAGCGCATGCCGACACCGAATCCATTTAGAAGTGTCAGCGAACGTATTGGACAGTGCCCCAAAGCCGAAATCTTGTCAACGCGCGTATTCGAGCGGCGCCAGAGCGTGGCTACGAACTACGCAAAGGACTCGATCGTCCAGCGACCGTTGAGTTGCAGCGACTCCTTGATGAGCTTACGGCTCTCATCGCCATCAAAGAGCAGCAGGTCGATATAGGCCTGCTGAGTTCCGTGAGCACCACCCAGTACCAGGCCGCTCGCTTGCGATTCCAGAATCGCCTGCAGCTCGTCTTCGATTCGCCCGCGACCTTCCGATTCGTCGCCTCGCGGCAAGCTGGCTGCATCCAGCGCGATGTAGGCAAACTCGGCGCCCGTGTCCTTAAGCGGGTCATCCTTCAGACGCCCTTTGTGCTCAAGGAAGTCGCCGATGATGTCCGGCAGCAGCGTGGACCCGGCGATGGTGTCCCCGCGCCGATGTCGCGACTGTTGCTCAATGCGATACGTCGAGTAAGCAGCTAAGGGTTCCAGCTTATCCCATGCCTGCTTGGCAGCGGTCTTCGCGATGAGCTCAGACAGCTCGGGTAGCGTGACCACATTCCGCCCCGGCTTGACCGGCTCAATTTCTACGGCCCCGATCCACTGCTCGACTCCAAATTCACCCAAGGCTTCATCCAGCAGCAGGAACGAAATCTGTCCGCGTGCCTCTTCAGGCAGTTGCTCGAATACCGGATGCCACAAGACGACGTTCAACACCTCGTGTTCCGCGTCAGCCTCGGTTTTGACGAGCACGCCCTCGGCCTCAACCGCCTCTTCCTCACCCACACGAATCGAAATCTCTTTGAGCTGATCTGACGACGAAGGCTGCTTCGACGCGTGAAACGTCCAGTTGTCGATCCGCGGCGCCTGACTCAACCAATACTGAGCAAGCAGTTGCTTGGCCTTGTTGCCCTCGCCAGTAAGAGTGAAAGAGTGTCCGCCATCGACACCCGGTCCAAAGACCCAGAACAGGCCCGGTAACGTGCGATCCACAAAGTCGCCAACCTCACCCGCGATGCTGTCGCACTTACCGTCTTCAATGGCTTTGAAAAACCGCTGAGCAACGGTCAGATACCACTTCCAGAAATCAGCCACACGCTGCTTGAACGTCGGCTGAGAACGCTTGCTGAATAACCCGAAAACCATCGCGGCTCTCCTGACGACATCGAGGCAACTTCGCCCTGCGCGACTCTGGGACGCGTTCATGCGTAGCGGCGAGCATTATGGCGAAGCAACTCGCGCACAGCGAGCGCAGGCAAGCAGCACTCCGTGACCGCGAGTCTCAGGTCGAGCAGCTTTGCCCGCCGGTTGAAGGAACCTGGTTCCATGGCATACGGCCCAGCAGGATCGCCATCCCGCACGTGTCAGTGACTCCCGCGAAGATCAGCCCGGCACCGACGAACGCGGACAGGCCGATCCAGCGGTGGTCGACAAAATAGCCCAGCACGGCGCCAGTCAGCACCAGAGTGCCAGCGGCAATGCGGACCTGACGCTCCAGCGAAATCGCCTTCTTGCCGCGGACGACTTCCAGGCCAGCCTGTTCGCAGGCAGACGTGCCGCCTTCCACGTTCACCACTTGAGTGAACCCGGCGCTGATGAACTTCTCACAGGCTTGCTTGCCGCGAGTTCCCGCCTTGCAGATGAGATACAGCGGTTCGGTCTGCTGGGTTCCGCGAGCCGCTTGAACCGCCTGCGGATCCAGCGAGTCCAACGGCACGTTACGCGCGAACGAGACATGCACTTCACGGAACTCAACGGGCGTTCGCACGTCGATCAGATCCACGCGCTGACCCGCCTGATGAAGCTGCCGCAGTTGCTGAGGTGTAATCGTCTGAACGGTCATGATGACTCCTTAAAGGCAGCATCCACAATGGATTAGTCGATATGTCGGAATATTACGATCTATCAGGAAAAATGAGAGACTAGCACCCTGCTCCGAAACGATGTTCAATGCAGGCCATGATGTTCTCCAGATGTGGCTCGATCACTTGATAATACACTTTTCGGCCAGCCTTCTCACTGTCCAGAAATCCGCAGCGCTGCATCAGCCGTAAATGCTCTGAGGCCATCGGACTGGGGATCTCACAAGCCTCTGCCAGTTCGCCCACCGTGTACTGACCACGTAACAGCATCTGCACCATCCGCAGCCGATGCGGATGCGCCAGGATCTTCAGGCACTCAGCGGCCTCTTCCAGAGCCCTCAGGTCCGTCAGTCCGGACGATTTGGACTTCTGTTTGGGTTTTGATTTCGCCAGTTGCGTCGGCACGATTGATTCCCTGATCCTGACGATATGTCGGAATCTGACGACATGTCAATCAGCCGACGGCGCAGGCACGCGGTATGGCTCTGCGAAGCCCGCTACAGTCAGAACAGATTCAGTTACCCAGTGGCCTAGAGACTATGCGGCCCGTGATTGACCGGCGCTGCTGGCGACTTCAGCAGGTCGTGTACTCGCATCAGCCGGCTGAGCGGGCTGCCTCAACGAGCGTGACAGCGACTTCGCGGCCCGCACGCTCAAGGCGATCAACTGGCCGGGATCTTCCCACGGCACATTCGCCCACGTAATCGCTCCGCTGCCCGGCAACCAGCGCGCCACCTGCCTCCAGTCTCGAGCACGCAAGCTGTGTACCAGATGCAACGGGAAGTAACAGCAAACATCCGCGGCTCGCACGGAATCAGCAGTCGTCAGAGGCAGCAAGTGGCGAATCGGACGGCCTTGCTGAGCAGTCAAGTTGGCCGGGTCGCACGTGCCGATCAGCGTCCTGAGCGCCGCCACAACATCCACTCCAGCGTAGGCTCCGACTCGGAACCCCGAAGGCGTGCGCGGATGAAACTCGATCAGCCGCACGCTGTCGGTCTGCTGGTCCCAGATCCAGTCAAAGCCGCACATCCCGTGATACCGAGTGGCCTCGGCCACTTGTTGCACCAGCAACGTCATGCGACGCGGATGTACGACCTGTCGCGCACACGATGGACCGAGCGGCCCGCCCGTCGTAACTGCCTTCAATGAAGAGAATGATGCCAGCACTCGCCCCTGATCCAGCACCAGTTCGGTGACACCAGCCAGCCCAGGCAGGAACTCCTCGACCACGAACTCCGCAGGGCGCTCCAGTGACTCCCAGGCGTTGACGACATCGTCGGACGTCTGAACCACTCGGACACCGGTACCGCCCGCCGAATTGTTGATCTTCAGCACGGACTTGCCGTGGTGATGAACCCAGGCCTGAGCCGTGGCAACGTCGCGGAACACCCCGCCTTGAGCAAGATCAATCCGCCCCTGCGCCCAACGCCGGAACTGCGTCTTGGAAGAACAGGCCGCCGCTGATTCAGGCGGCAAGCACGTCAACTCAGGCGCACACCCACTCTGTGCCGCCAGCCGTTGAGCGACGTCTTCGCGGCAGTGAACCACAAGTTTCAACTCGTCCCGATGACGAGCATGGAACTGACCCACCTGCGCGGCAGCGGTCGCGGTATCAATCGCCAGCGGTTTCCAGCGGGACACGTAGCGCGACCAGCGCATTGGCTGACCAGACGGAGCCATCAGAACCACCCGCGCTCCCGCTTCCCAGAGCAGCTGGATCGGTGCCTGAGGCAGATAAACGGACTCATCAGCGACGACCAGCACCCAGTTCGAGGGTCCGTTCCAAGTCTGCGACACGAGCATTCTCCGTCAAGGAACCTGCGGCCTGCAGGATCGTTATCGTCAGACGGAGCGCCGCCTCAGAACGAATGTCGGTAGCAAACGCCGTTACTAGCAGTCTCAATCCTCAATGTTTTCCCAACCGGAAAATTTTATCAGACATAGCGAAGGAGGGCGGACAACTCCTCAAGCACAAGGGGCCGAGAGGTTCGTCCTACGCAACCGGACGGCGATGAAACTGGCCGTTCTTCATCACGGCTAACAACTTGCTGCGGTCCAGCAGTACCTTGGGGTCGGCGAGTGGATCACCGGCGACGAGCAGCAGGTCAGCGAAGAAACCTGGTTGAATCTGGCCGAGTTCATTTGGCAGATCCATCGCCGCGCCGCCGTGTTTGGTCATCGACAGCAGGGCTTCCATCGGCGTGAACTCGCAATAGCGGATCAGATGGTCGAGGTCGCGCGCGTTGTCGCCGTGCGGTGTCACAAAGAAGCCGTAGTCGCCGCCGCCGAGAATCCGGATGCCGCGTTTCTTGAGTTCTTTGAGTCCCTTCGCGGCGCCGGCCAGTTCCTCACGGAAGCCAAAGTCCTGCACCTGCTGTTCGGTGAACCATTTTTCGCCTTCGTAAGAGGCTGTCGCCGTGAAGCCGATGTTCGGACTGACGAAGACCCAGTCCTTGTTGGCCTCCAGCAGGTCGAGCGCCTCTTCATCCGCGAAGTTGGCGTGATAGATGACTTTCACTCCGTACTTCACCGCCAGTTTCACCGATCCCGCGCTCCGGGCATGAGCACTCATCCGCTTGCCGTGCGCGTGCACGACTTCGGCAGCAGCGGCGACTTCAGCTTCGCTCATCACCGTGCTGTGCGATGGGGCGTGCGGCACGAACGTGTCACCCGAGATCACCAGCTTGATAATGTCGACACCTTCGCGAATCAGCTCGCGCGTCGTGCGTCGAAACTCGTCCGGTCCGTCGAGTGTGATTGCCATCGAAGACATGTGCGGCATGTGCAACGTCCGCGCGTCGCCCAGACCTCCCGTCACCGTGAGCCACGGGCTGGCAGCCAGCAGCCGCGGGCCGGGAATCTCGCCCTTGTTGATCGCATTGCGAATGACCACATCCGTGCGCGGCTTCGCTGCAGCGGCGCTGATGCAACTGGTGATCCCGCAATCGAGATACAGCTTCGCGTTCTTCACCGCGATCAGCGTCGTCTCTTCCGGCGGTATCATGCCGATCTGCACCAGATCAGCCGCGTCCTCGATACTGAGATGCGCATGTGACTCAATCAACCCCGGCATCAACGTCGCACCACGCCCGTCGATGACATCGGCTCCGTCACGAGGCAATAACTTCCCATCCCTCGCGATGGCTACAATGCGCGAGCCCTCAACTAACACTTCGCCCGGATAAGGTTCTGCGCCGGTGCAGTCGAGCACATTGATGCCCGTGAAGAGAATTCGCGCCATGTCACGTTCCCGCTTCAATTCAGAGCCTGAGAGTCACTTACGTACTGCCTGCATCATCGAGAGTTGTTTAGCACAACCTGTGACGCGATGCAGTTGACAGCCAGCCTGAATTCAAACGGCGACCATTCATCTGTGAACAACAGGCCTGACCGAAGTTGCCAGTTTCAGCTGTCCGCCAAACTAGCCGCAGTGCTGGAGACAGCAGGCTCCTCTCGGTAGATCGACTTCCAAATGAATGCCGCGCCGAGGCCTCCGAGGGCGTAACAGACAACATCCAGTTCGTCGCTGACGCACCATTCCCGAAAGAGTTCGGTCTGAGGAAGAATGATCTCGAAAATCCACGACCAGATTATCACCGGGATGATGATCTCGTGCGGTTTCGGGCGGGTATCAATCTGCCTCAGCCCCGCCAGTTTCTCCAACCAGAGCATGATGGGCACCCAGAACGGGATGCAGATCACGTCGTTGAAATGTGAGTGCACGAAGCCGCCGCTCCAGATTCGCTTCAGAATGAAACGATTGACGAAGTAAGCCACCAGACAGGTGAGAAACAGCGGATCGCGTAGATATCGAAAACGCACAGCTCAATGTCCGTTTGGAATGTGAAGCACACTCATGCACGCCGCCACTATTAGACTGAAGACGGTTGTAATTGCCGCGTTCAAAAAGAGTTGCCTTTTCGATGGGGTTACTTCTCTGGAAGGTAGAACCGACAGGAAATAGCCAATTCCAATTGCTACGCTGTAAACAATACTTAGGCGCAAAGATCCCGGATTCGCTTCAGCGAACTGCATTAACGGGATCCTGACATGATGATCCTTGCCCCGAAGTACCTGATTCGTCTCGTCATAGTAGAAATCAGCATCCAGGCCTTCACCACCTGCGCGCCCGTCTCTGCCCAACGAAAAAAGTTCATAGCCCTCAGCAGTACGGCGATACTCAAGCACGCGGTGCCACGGGTCCACGAATTTTGGGTTCTCCAGCGGTTTGTCAATCGCCTGCGTGAGGCTATCTGGGTATGAGCCATGCTTTTCGCGGTAGTCTTCAATCGCGAATGGAGCCGACCGCATCGTGTACTTTGCCCAGAAGTGTTTCCAGCTACCTGTAAACCCATCCCGCAGACTCAGCCACACGACCGTGTAAGATGTCAATGCAATCAAGGCGGCTGTAACAATACCCGTGAAGGCGGCTGCTGCGATTACTCGGCGCTTCTCTGACTTTGGAGTCGTATTCACGGGAGTACTCACGTTAAGAAGAAATATGGTTGCTGATACCAAGCATCTCGCTGACGCCACCGTGATTGGAACTGTACCACTGCGGCACGCACCCGGCTTGATCGCCATTTCCGACTCACTGCACAAGTTGCGTGCCCTACCTCAAGATCAGAAGTTTGACTGCACGGCATCACCGCGAACAGCCAATTTTGCTGGCGTGCTCTTGCTCGGGCAGTCGAGTATCTCAGAGACTAATCAGAGATTGCCGATGGATTCCGGAGCTGGTCTCCAACGGCAATACCGAAGTGGAATTTCAAGTCTCGGGTAGCGGGCGCAACTGAGGCGGCAGCATGTTTCAGATCTATGACGAAGGCATCACGAACTGCGACGGCGTCAATCGCCGCGAGTGGTTGCGACTGGGCACAGCTTCAGCGGCCGGAATGTCGGCGTTCTTCGGACGCAGTGCCGCAGCGGCTCCGGCGACGGAACACGACCCCGTGCGAGCGTTCGGAAAGGCGAAACGAGCGATCCTGTTCTGGCTAACGGGTGGACCTCCGCAGCAGGAAACCTGGGATATGAAGCCGACGGCACCGGTCGAAGTGCGCGGTCCGTTTCAGCCCATTGCTTCGCGCACACCGGGCATGGATGTCTGCGAACTCATGCCGAAGACGGCTCTGCTGACGGACAAGATTGCCGTGCTGCGAGCTGTCGTCACGAAGGACAATGCGCACTCATCGAGCGGCTATCAGATGCTGACCGGCGTGCCGCACATACCACTCAATCAGGAAAGCGTGACGTCCAAGGCTCCCAATTTGTGGCCGTGTCTGGACTCGGTGCTGCGGCATCTGAGGCAGGACGCGGGCGGCATCCCGACGTCGATCGCCGTGCCCGAACACATCTGGAACGATGGCAACTTTCCTTGGCCGGGACAGGACGGCGGGTTCCTCGGCCGGCGCTTTGACCCGTGGCTGATTCACTGCGATCCGTCGCAGGAGACCTTCAAGATTCCGGACCTGGCGCTGCAGGAAGGCGTCTCGTCGCTGCGGTTCGATTCGCGTCAATCACTACTGCAACAGGTCAACTCACATCTGGAGCGGGTCGACCGATCGGCGGCGGTGAAGCAGTACGATTTCGAGACTCAGCAGGCCGTGAGTTTGCTCTCCGCGGGCAAGACGCGCGCGGCGTTTGATCTGTCGCTGGAGTCCGCCGAGACGCGCGATCGCTACGGTCGATCACGCTACGCGCAGAGCGTGCTGCTGTCGCGCCGATTGGTGGAAGCAGGCGTCTCGCTGGTGCGGATCAACTGGACTCGAGTAGCCAACAAAGAGAATCAGGGCGGCTGGGACACTCACGCCAAGAACGCCGATTCCTTGAAGACGCACCTCATGCCTGTGATGGATCAAGCATACTCGGCCCTGCTCGAGGACCTGTCCCAGCGCGGCATGCTGGACGACACGCTGGTGGTGTGGATCGGTGAATTCGGCCGCACGCCGCGTCACAACGGCAACGCCGGTCGCGATCATTGGGGACACTGTTTCTCGATGGCGTTCGCCGGCGGCGGCATTCGCGGCGGTCAGGTCTATGGATCATCCGACAAAGACGCGGCTTATCCGGTCGACGGCGCGGTGACGGGTGCCGATGTAACCGCCACCATCTTTCATTGCCTGGGTTATCATCCCGACACCGAGATTCACGACAACGTGGGTCGCCCCTTCCCCATCAGCCGCGGGCAGGTCATCAGTCAGGTGTTTTAGTAGATGAAGCAGTACCGCCTTTTGTTCGACTTCAGGATGCTGGAATGCACGTTGCGCTTCACTGCGGAGCTTGTGGGCTTGAGCACGCGATCGATCAACCTCAGAACCTGTGCACCGCGTGTCAGAAGCCGCTGCTGGCGAAATATGACCTCGACGCGATCAAGAGCGGCTTTACACCCGACGTCGTGCGGCGGCGGTCGTTGCGTTCCATGTGGCGATTCTGGGATGTGATGCCGGTCGATAATCCGCAGGAAGCCGTCAGCCTGGGCGAAGGTCTGACGCCGCTATTGCGCTGTCAGCGTCGCGGCCCATTTGCGGACTTCGAGAACCTGTTCATCAAGGATGAGTCGTTCAATCCGACGGGCAGCTTCAAGGCTCGCGGTATGTCAGCAGCTGTGACTCGCGCGGCGGCATTGGGTATCGAGCATGTCGCTCTACCCTCTGCGGGCAATGCAGCTGGAGCAGCTGTGTCATATGCCGCTCGTGCGGGACTGCGAGCGTCCCTCTTCGTGCCGGATGATACTCCGCCTGCAAATATCATTGAGTGTGATGTCGCCCGCGCGGACGTGTATCTCGTCAACGGCCTCATCAGTGACTGCGGCAAGCTTGTGCGTGAATTCCGCACGCGGTTCGGCTGGTTCGATCTGTCGACGTTGAAAGAACCCTTCCGCGTCGAAGGTAAGAAAACGATGGGTTACGAACTGGCCTTCGATCTGGCCGATGCGTTTGGTTCAAGCGATCTGCAATTGCCCGATGTGATCCTGTATCCGACCGGCGGGGGCACGGGTCTGATCGGCATGTGGAAGGCGTTCGATGAAATGCAGCAACTCGGCTGGATCGGTTCGGAGCGCCCGCGCATGGTCGCCGTGCAAGCCGAAGGCTGTGCGCCGATCGTGCGAGCGTTTCAGCAGGGTGAGCGCTTCGCCAAGCTTTTTGAGAACGCCGCCACCGTCGCGTCCGGCCTGCGAGTTCCCGCCGCCGTGGGCGACTTCCTGATGCTTGACGCCATTCGAGCGAGCCACGGCACCGCGTTAACGGTGTCCGACGAAGCCCTGCTGGATGGAGTGCGCGATCTGGCCTCCGATCAAGGCGTCTACGCGTGCCCGGAAGGCGGAGCCGTCTGGAAAGCCGCTCGCCAGTTACTGGAATCCGGCTGGATCAAACCCGAGGAACGAGTTGTCCTGTTCAACACGGGGTCCGGCCTGAAATACAACCACCTCTTCCCGCCCACGCGCTGCAATCGCATCGATCACCGCAACCCGCAGTTCGGTGCCGCGAGCGGGGGAAACTAGCCTTAGTATCTGCTGCCCCTAGTACGCGCCGCGTTGTTGATTTTGATTTGATTCAACATCGACAATCCGCGCCGTTGGCTTAGCAAGATCGACCAGCACAGGTTGAGGAGTATCAACCTTAGCCAGATTGCCGGCGGTGTCGCGGGCGATCAGGCGGACGAACAGACGCGGCGGCACGTTCGGGCCGACGTTCCACACGTAGGTGCCAGTGTTGGGTTGCCAGCCTTGAGTAATTGGCTCCCACGGACCGTTCTGGTTCGCTGAGTAAGACAACGCGATAGGCGTATCAGCGAGTTGCTGATCCGCCGCCTGCCAGGTGATGAGAATACGGCTCGACTCGCGGCCCTGCCCCTGACGCAGCGGGAACAGTTGCACCACCGGCGGCGATGAATCGACGACGACGACAATATCCGGCTTCTGCGAGGGTTGTGGTGGTGGGTCGGACAGGCCAGCTCCGCTGACAACACGAATTACAAACCCGTACATGCCGTCAGCCGGCACTTCGATCTCGAATGGGCTGCGACGATCCTCGTCCACGCCATAGCGGAACCACTTCTGGCCATCGTTTTGTGTGACATACAGCTCGACAGCAGCCACGCCTGATGGACCGATGTCGTCAATGCGGTAGTCAATATGAAAGCGTCGACTGCTGACAGTGCGGTAGCCTCCACGATCAGACACTGGTCGGAACTGAGCGGACGTGTCGTTGTTCTGCCACTGGTTGGGCAGTCCTGAAGTCTGCGGCATTCCGGTCGGACTTGGACTTGCCGCGAGATCTCGCCCCGGAGCAGGTGCGGGCGGCAGCGAATTCAACAAGTCATTTCCAGACAAGCTGTTAGGACTTCGCGACGCCGGCTGATCGAACGGAGAACCAAACGGCTGATTGGAAACTGTCGGGCCGAAAGCCGGTGCAGGCGCCGGTGTGTGGTTCGTAGAACCGCCCGAATTACCAAACAGCTGCGCGAAGGGGTTTGATCCCGGAGTTACAGTCCCCTGAGGCAATCGGGCGACAGGCCCCGGTGGCGGAGGCGCCGGGGCGGCGTTGGGATTGATCGGATTGGCGTTTGTGTTGTTGCCCGGGAACGCGGGTCGCACCTGGATCTGATACTGGGCTCGAGCGACGTTGCCGGCCTTGTCCTGCACCTGACCGCGGACGCCCACCACCCCACCGGCGGCCACACTCCAGGAAGTCTGACCGGACGCTTGCGGAGCAGCTCCGACGGACTGCCAGTCGGAAACGCCCGCTTGAGTGAACTCCAGCCGCAGAGTTTCAACCGCCAGATTTGGATCAAGGGCACTCCACGAGAGTTCCACCTTGCCGGGACTACTTTCGCGCAAGTCCACTGTCAGTCGGGGGTTCTGTGTATCCACCACAACGACAAGCCCCGGACTTGCGTCGCCACCAGGATGAAGTTGCCCCTGAGAATCCAGAGTCCGCACCGCAAACCAGTATTCGCCGTCGCGATTGGCCTGAAAATCAAACCGTCCCACCGCCGGAGCGACACTCTGCACGTGCTCCCAATGGGCACCTTGGTCGAGTGATTTGAACAGCCGAATTTCACGGGCGCCCAAACGAGCAATCTCATGCGGGTCGTATTGGTAGGGAATCCGAAAACCAGCCCGGTTGGTGTGGATGGCCGTGGGGCCAGCCGGTGGCGCTCCGAATGGGCCAGGTTGAGCGACAGCCGTACCTGTCAGCGCGATCAGGACAGCACACGTCAGCATGCCGAACAGCCGCTGTGGCGACCGCCGGGCCGTCGTGGTCAAATCGGCAGAACCCGTTGCCCGTAACAAAAGCCACTTCATGTCCTGATCTCCAAAACCGGAATGCGGGCGCAGGGACGCGCAGCGATTCCCGTCGTCGTATCGACTTGAGAGCTTGTAGGGCTTGAGCCGAAAATTCGGGTTGTAGGATGTCGAGCAGTTCTGCGGGCAGCCGCTCACATTCACTTTGCCTGCTGAATCCATCACAGGTGATGCGAAAGGTTCAATTCGTTCTATCCTTAAGAGAAGTTTTGGCGGACCGGATCGGCGTTTTCGGATCCGTCATGCCGGAATTTCAGGAGTTGTCATTTTCCGGCACCTTGTTCTGGCTCGATACGGAACTGTTCCGCAAGAACCAGGAACCGCCGGGGCGGTACAGGCGTCGAATCTCACCCATTTCCTCGCGCCTTTCACCGTTTCTCAGGTCTGGCTGCGCTGAAAAAGCGGTTTGGGCAAAGGATTTGGGATCTGTTCAGGTAGCCGAAAGCGTCGAGCCAAACGGTTCTTCGGCAGTTGACACCACTTCGGGTTCCGCAGCGTTCGGACTCGTTGTTGGTCGAAAACAAGACGCGGTTTGTTGCGCATTGGGGACGAGTGCAGGTTTGGCCTTGGCCACTTGAGCCAAACTCGTTATTCGATGCGTGTTTACGACAAGATCTACAGTCAGACGGCACAATCATTTGCGTTCGATGATGGCCGTCCGACGACTTTGAATTTTCGGACAGACTCAGCTCTGGGAGACGTCCATGTTGCTGACTTCGTGGGTGCGGTCGTTTGCTCAATCTATTCAGGCGAAGCGTCGTAGCGTCCGTCGAGGCCGCTACCGCAATCACTTGGCCTGGCACGGTTCGAGCACTCGTGCACGCCGCACCGAGGCCCTCGAAGCCCGTCAACTGCTGACAGCCTTTGTTGTCGATCAGCAGTTTGTTGATGCCCGCAATGGTGTCGTCAACATCCGCAATGTCGATCTCGACATCGACAGCGATGGCACGCCCGAGTTCGACTCGATCGTCGTGGACTCGGTCCAGATCAGCGGCGCGGGCACGGGTATCAACATTACCCTGTCCGGGCTCGATCTCGATCGCATCGCTTTCAAGCAGGTCAATGTCAACGGCGTCGGCGTTGAAGGTATTGACATCTCACTGACGAACGTCGACCTGAACTCTCTGGTGGTCGAGAGTTCAAACGTCACCAGCGACGTAGATCCTGGTGTTGATGTCGCGCTGGTCGATGTACAGCTGCCGGAGCTGACCGTTTACCAGTCCATCATCACTGGTGGTTTCGGTTCAGGGCTTCGAGTCGACTTGTCCAGCCAGTCTCGCAACAGCACCATCGGTGAACTTGACGTCTCTGAATCCACCATTGATGGCGTCGAACTCGCGGCGACCGGACGGCAGTTGCAAGTCTTTGATGTGATACCGGGTGCAACGGCTCTGGATCCGGTTCAGATCGTGGCAGTTGATCACGGGCTGCAATCCGGCACCGAGGTCACGATCACCGGTGTGAATGGCGTTGCCGCGGCTAACACTCGAGATACGTTGACCGTCGTCGATGAAAACACTTTCAAACTGGATAACACCAAGGGCGGCAGCGGTGTTTATCTCAGTGGTGGCTCGGTCGATGTTACGACCTCCATCGGCAGTGTACGCATCACCAAGAATAGTATCACCGGCAACAATGGCGATGACGGCCTGAGCATCACTCTCGACCGCGCCGCAGCAACATCGCTGGCGATTGAAAACAATACGACCATTCGCAGCGTCGAGATCTCGCTGACCGACGCTCCCCAGGATGGCGTGACCATTCGCAATAACACCATCGACGCAATTGTGCCGCAAGTCGATGGTATTCATTTTGACATTACCCGGTCGCAGCTGACCAATCTGCGAATTGACGGCAACAAGATTCAGGGTAATGGCGTTTCTGGCAGCGACGGTATCGTTGTGAACTCCATCGACAGCAATGTCTATGGTGCTGTCAGCAACAACACCGTCGACAATACGCTGGGCGACGGCCTGCGTTTTGATGCAACTTCAACGGCGGCGTTCGTGACAGCGAACCGCGGACCTGTCGAGTTTGACTTCAGCGGTTTCTCCGCAGAAACCACTCTGGTTGCAGCACTGAGTACGACCGACACGCTGCTGCAGGTCGTCGATGGCCGTGCCTTCCGGGCTCAGCAATATATCCAGATCAACGACGAAGTGATGTTCGTGTCAGCCGTGGCTGGTAACTCGATTACCGTCGTGCGGGCTCAGCGTTCGACCCTGGCGCTGCCACATGAAGCCGGTGCGCGAGTAATTTCCGTAACGGCGGCGCTGTCTGGCAGCGCCCGCGGGATCTTTGGCAACACATTCAGCAACAACGATGGAGCAGGTTTTAGAGTCTCCTTCAACGCTGGTGCCGCACTGCAAGCTGACGTCACGAAGAACTCCTTCATTGGAAATCAGACGCGCGGCATCGACGTCACGGTCGACAGCACGCGAGCGGCTGAGACGGGCGTAGCTCGCGGGGGTATCTCTCGCACCGATACAACACTGAATGTGTTGAACGCGGCCGTGTTCGGCGCCTTCCTGACACCATTTAATATCCAGGTTGAAGGTGAAACGCTGACTGTCACGGGGATCAATGGTAATACGCTCAATGTGATCCGCGGCGTGAATGGCACTCAGGCTGCATTCCATGCCACAAATACGCCCGTCACGGCCAGCATCGGCGACGGCTTGAATCTGAACATTGGTGGCGCCACTACGGCCAGCAGAAACACCTTCACTGGCAACCGCGCCGACGCGATCAGCATTAACCTTCTGAACACAGCAGCAGGTTCGGTTGCAGTTCGCAATAATGTGATCACGGCCTCGGTGGAAACGTCTGACCTTGCCTCGGACGGCAATGCCATCGCTGTTCGGCTCACGGGAACGGCTGGTCAAAATCAGGCCACGGCTACTTTGCGTAGGTCGATTGTCGACTCCAATTTGATTGGTACGGCGGCCGTAACAACCCTCTCTTCATCCGTCACGGCGGCGGCCACGGTCTTCACTGTCGCTGATACATCCATTTTCGCCATCGGCTCCTCGTTCCGAGTCGACGGCGAGGAAATGAACGTGACCAACATCGTCGCTGCGACGAGGACCCTTACCGTTCTGCGCGCTCGGAATGGCACGACGGCGACGACGCACGCAGCCGGTGCACTGCTGATTCCCACCGTGGGCGGCAATCAGGGACGTGGCTTCGACTTCGTCAGCCAGGAGAAGACAACCCTCGAAGACCTGCTGATTACCAACAATGTTATTGCCAATAACACCGATGACGGTGTGCGCATCCGTCGCGAAGGCGAAGGCGCCTCATCCACGGTCAACCCAACCAGCACGCAGACGAACTCAGTTACGATCTCATCGAACACGATCAACCGGAATGCGACTCGTCCGGGCCTCGAAGTGCTCGACCCAGTACTGAATCTCCAGACGTTTGGTGCGGGTATCGAGATCATTTCGCAACACGGGTCACTCGATTCGCTGGACGTCGAGATCTCCCGCAACAACATCACGGGAAATCGCCGCACCGCCGGCGGTGGTGGGGCGAATGGCACAATCGAGCCACACTCAACCGGTATCAGTCTCCGTGCTGAAGCGGACGCCGTCATTCTCGCCAACGTCATCGACAACGTCGTCACTTACAACGAAGGTAACGGAATCTATCTGACGACCCGCGAAGAAAGCCCTACCGATGCACGCGATATCGGAGGTTTGTTCGTCAAGAACACCGTGTCATTCAATGGCTTGGACGGAATCGAGTTCGGTGGGCATTTCGGTGTTGTAAACCTGCTGGAAATCGGGCGCACAGGCACCGACCCGTCTGATGGCAGATCTCTGGGCAACGTGATCAGCAACAACGGCGATCACGGTATTAATATCAATCATGGCGGCAACGCCTCGATCGTTAACAACCAGATCAGCAACAACGGCGCCAACCCGTCGCGCCAAGCTGTGCCACTGGGCACACCCAGCCCTGATGCCGGAAACCAGTTATCAACATCCATGCGGATTCCAGGTTCCGGCATCTTCCTGTTCAACGCTGACCCAAGCGGACAGACGGCAGTGAACGTTGTAATCGATCAGAACACGATCCGTTCGAACCTTGCCATGGGTATTGACTTGAACGCGATCGGAGCAGGTTCAATTACAGCCAGCACCGTGTTCGCCACGATTCGCGACAACCTGATCTCCATCAACCAGAACGACGGTGTTGAACTCTCGGGTCCGGTCAATGCGACGCTGCTGCATAATACTCTGGACCGGAACCTGGGACGCGGTCTGGATATCATGAACGCGGGCACCTCGTCATCGAACTATCGAATCGGTAATGGCCTTGAGACAGGCAGGAACACCTTCATTGCCAACGGGCAGGAAGGCATCATGTACCTGACCTCAGCCAGCGCTCAGGATCAGAACCTGCTGTCGTCCGATGTAAACGCGTTTCTCCCTACTGGCTTGCTCACCACGCTGCCACAGGCGATTCTGCAAATTGATACAAATACGATTAAGGACAACGGCACCAACAACTCATCCGTGGGCAGCGGCCTCGTGATGAGAATCGGTTCGTCGCAAACATCCGGCAACGCGTTCGACAATCAGACCGGAACAGCGACGGGCATCGGCTCACCGAACGGAATTCCGATTAATACAGTGACGGGTGCCGGCCTGAATGTGAATGCGCGTACCAATGCCAGAGTTGTCGGTAACGACTTCGAAGGCAACTTTGGTTCCGACATGACGGTCGCCCCCTTCGTATCCACAATCAATCCGCCCACCACTGCAGGCGTATGGGGACGAAACGAGGCGAGACAATTCGCAGTCGATAACTACACGTCAGATCCGCTGTCGCGTTTGAACCTGCAGATGCAGAGTAACCGCGGAAACGGTCTTGACGTGATTCAAGGCCTCGTTGGCTACACCAACCCCGAAGGCGTGTTTAAGTCGCGCGATGGAGCCGTCCAGGGCGGTGACAGCGGCGGAGATTCCGGACCGTTTAGCAACATTTCCCGGTTGCGCAGTATCACACAGATTCCTTCCCGTATGGCGCAGGGACTGCCCGGCGATGGCTTCCCTGCCGGCTTCATGCTGCCCCCCGGACCTGGACCGTTCCCAACAAACGGCCCGGACCCGTATCTTTTCACGGATTACGACATTGCCGACATCACTGGTGGTGATGGCCAGAATGACCTGGTTGTAACGACCGAAGTGGTACATGGTTATTTCACCGGCCAGGAAGTGCAGGTTGCTGGAGCACGCGGCATCGGTTCAAATGGCGCGCAACACATGCACGCTGCTAACGGCAAGTGGCGCATCCAGGTGATTGATGCGTTGACCTTCCGACTGGTTGGAACGGCGGGCAACGGTGGCTTGGCCTACTTTGGCCAAGGCCGCGTCTGGATTCCGGACCCCTTCGCATCCCCACGAATCTTCCTGTACCCTGGAATGGGACCCTCAACATTCCGCATCGCCTCGAACTTTGATACTGCCGGAGCTGGGACACAGAATAATTTCACCAGTGGTGACAATTTCTACAATTACCAGGGACATGCCTGGGAAACCTGGACTCCGCTGAAGTCTCTGACTGGCGTTGTCACCAATGTGCAGCAATTTGGTGCCAGCACCATTCGCGTGACGTCACCCAGCCATGGTTTGACCAATCAGCGCGTGGTGCGATTTGATGGCATCGCTGGTTCAGAAGACATCAACACGGATACGAGCGCCTTCTTCCTCACGACCGTAATCGACGCGGACACATTCGAAATCACCCTCCCCGGCGGACTGGATGACAACTACCTGAACGGCGGCGAATGGCGTACGGTGGACGACAGCTTCCTCGATCCGCGCGCACCAACGTTCCCGCAGCCGATTATCAACGATGTTACGCCCGACCCGCGCACCACAAATTCGGGCGTCGTCACGATCAAGTTCTCCGAGCCAGTAACAAATGTTGATATTGATGACTTCCTGCTGAAGCGCGATGGCGTTCCGGTGGATATCAGCGGACTGATCGTCAATCAGATCGATTCTCGAACAGTGACGATCGACCTCTCGTCGGTGACGACGCAGGAAGGCCTGTATGAATTGACTCAGGACAACAGGGCTCCTGAAGCTAAGATGGTTGAACTGGTATCGAACTCGCTGACCGGTCCGGTGGGAGTTGTAACAATCAACTTCACCGAGAACGTCACGGGTGTGGATATCAACGACTTCGTGCTGCAGCGAAATGTCAATGACGGTAAAGGCTACGTGCCGATCAACCTGAGCCACCTGCTGGGCGTTGAGGGCCGCTTCGGCGCTAACCTGGTCGTCAACCAGATCAGCCCCAAGCAGTACACAGTCGATCTGACGGCACTGACAAACGACAACGGCGATTATCGCTTCTCGCTGCTGGCGCCACGCGCTGATACGACGGTCGCGCCTGTGACATCAAACGTTTCCGGACAGCCGGTCCTGATCCGATCCCAGAACCCGCACAATCTTTCGACGGGCATGACTGTCGAAATCGATCAGATCAACGGCAACTTCTCAACGCTGGGAAGCTTGAACGGCCAGTCGTTTGTGATCACCGTGATCAACGAATACGAGTTCCGGCTTAATGGGACTACCAGCAACGGTGCATCCACCGCCGGTGGCCGATGGTTCTTCAGACCAGATATCAATGACGAGACCGGGCGCCCCTTCTCGCTGAATTCATTCGGTGACATCGCTGATGCCCGGATCTCCTGGACGCGCCAGAACTCGGCGCCGACGGCGGATATCATCGACGTCACTCAGGATCCACGAGCCACCGCAGTTAGTTCGGTTCAGGTGGTCTTCTCCGAACCGGTCCGCATTGCCAACGTCGGCGTCGGCGATTTCAGATTGACTCGAGATGTCGGTTTCGGTCAGGTGCCGGTAACTCTCACTAGTGTCACCGTTACGGCGCTGGACCCCGATCCGACAAACACGTTTGCCACCCGGTTCGTGGTCAACAATCTGGGCGTGCTGACCAGTCCCGATGGACGCTATCGCCTGACTCTGATCACGACGGATTCAAGCCGTATTACCGATCAGCAGGGTTCGTTCCTCGCGAATCCAGCCCTTGATGAATGGGTCATGGACACCACTGGTCCGTTCCCGAGTATCCAGGCGATTTCGCCTCAGATGCGGACCGTCCCCGTTGACACCGTGACGTTCACATTCAATCAAAATGTCAACGGTGTTGACCTGACAGACGCAAATACTCACTTCCTTTTGACGCGTGATACGGGGTCTGGCCCCGTAGGTGTACCGTTGATCGATCCCACCGGAATGGCGATCCCGATTATTCGCAACAGCGGCAGCACCTATGAGCTCAACCTGGCGTCGGTGACGGGTGATATCAATGGCGACTCCATCGATGGACGGTACGTGTTGACCCTGCGTCGCGGCACGGGCATCGCTCTAGCTTCGAATGGCAGACCTCAAGCGGTTGACGGCATTGCGACCTGGAGCCAGGACGCGACCGCACCGCTCGCTGACATCGAAGATATCGATCCGAATCCGCGCATTCAGGATGCAGGGAATGTGATTATCAGGTTCTCTGAACTGATCACTGGTCTCAATCGATTCAATGCCGCCACCGATTTTGAACTGACGCGTGATATTGGTGACGGAAATGGACCGCAGCCCGTCAGCCTCGCTGGCGTGCGAGTTCGTCCGATTGGCCCACGAACAAGCGCGGGTGTGGCGATTGCGAATCCATTTGATCTCACCACTGATCTGCTGGCCGATACTTTTGTGCTCGACTTGAGCACTCTCACAACGATCGATGGAATTTACACTCTGTCAATGAAGGCGACAGGTGCGATCACCGACGCGACCGGAAATGCGTTTGAGACCAACGCAACGTCGACCGATACCTGGATTCTGCTGCCGAAGGGCACGGACACGCAGATTATTGACGCCGCGTTGCCAGCTCGCCCCGTCATCATTGACCCCCGCAGGCCGACACCGAATTTCAGCCTGCAATCCAGCTTGCAGGCGGCGCTGCAGGCAAATTATGCCGTTGGCGATGACGTAGACCGTTTCTTCCTTGACCTAACCCCGCCGCAGGTTGTGCCTGGAACTGTTATTGTCGATCCGGACCCCCGCAGCACGTCTGTTGGTATCGTAACCATCGCGTTCACGGAAGCGGTGTCGGGCGTCAATCTGTCGGATCTGGTGCTGCGAAGAAACGGCGTCAACGTCAGCCTCAACGGCTTGATCCTAAATACAATCAGCAGCTCACAGTACTCGATCGATCTCAACCTGGTAACAGGCGCCCCGGGCAGCTACGAGCTGCTTGTGCAAGCACCGGGCTCGTTGATTCAAGATGCTGCCGGTAATGCGCTGCAGGGCGGCCTATTGTCGCTGGACACATGGGTTGTCGAGAACATCGGCCCGAGTGCTACAATCTCCGTTACCTCTCCGCGCACCACATCGGCGAACGATGTCGTCGTCGATTTCACCAAGAACATCCGGATTGCCGACTTTGGTCTTTCGGACCTGCGCTTGGAGCGTGATGTTGGTAACGGCTATGAAATCGTGCCGATCACCACAGGGATGATCACACCAGTCGCCCCCGTCAGCGGCTTCGCGAAGAAGTTTACCGTCAACCTGAGTGCCGCTGGTTTGACTGACGTTCCGGGCAACTACCGAATCACGCTCGTGGCAAAGGACTCCGGAATTGTTGATCAAGCCGGAATCGAACTGGCCGGCGACGCGTCCACCGTGTGGATCCTGGATAACACCAAGCCTCTCGCTGACATCATTGACGTACTGCCCGACCCGCTGCCTCCGGGAGCCTCGGCTGGTATTGTTAATATCCTATTCACCGAGGACGTAGTCGGTGTTGATATCGATGACTTTACGCTGTCCGTCAACGGCGTTCCCGTGAGTCTCACCGGAGCCAAGTTCAAAGCTGAAACCCTCCGCCGCTATACAATTGATTTGACCACGGTATCCAAGGCTGATGCCACCTACGAACTGCGCCTCAACAAAACCGGTTCAGGGATCAAGGACCTGGCTGGTAATGATCTGGCGACGGGTGCGATCAGTTCTGCAATTACGGCAGCGGCAACGACGATCACGTTGAGCGACGTCAAGAACTTCACCGGAGTGACACCGTTTATCATCCAGATCGATTCTGAGCGAATGGAAGTGATTGGAGTAAACGGAAATCAGTTCACCGTGGTCCGCGGAGACAGCGGTACTACTCCCGCGGCACACGTTGCACAGGCGCCCGTGGTTCTCGTTTCTGATCCCGGGTTTGGCGCTTCCGATATCTGGTTCCAAGGTGTGGACACAACCGCTCCCACCGGAAAGATCTCGTCAATTGCCTCCCCACGCAACACGCCGGTCGGAATTGTCACGATCAACTTCTCAGAAGCGGTCACCGGCGTAGACCTCGGCGACTTCACTCTCACTCACAAGGGCAGTCCGGTTAATCTGCAGAACCCAGACTTGGACGTGACCATTCGCAAGTTCCCCGGTTCTGAAAGCCAGTACCTGCTAGACCTGACGTCAGCCACCTTCTTGCAAGGCACGTATGTGCTGTCTCTGGTGACGACAGATACAACGACCCCAATTCGGGATCTGGCCGCAAGCCCCAATACATTCGCTGTGGGGTCATCAGTTACTTGGGACAACAAGCTGATCGATCCGAGTGCCACGATCTCGGACGTTACTCCGAATCCGCGCCTGCGACCTGCGGGTATTGTGACCATCGATTTCACGCAGCCGGTACAGGGACTTGACATCAGCGACTTCCGACTGACGCGAGATGGACAGCAGGTCTCGCTGCGCGGAATCGACGTGCAGATGAGCCCATCGGGTGCGACCCAATACTTTGTTGACCTCACACCGGTGACTGGTACTGAAGGCGAGTATCGCTTCACCTTGCAGGCTGCCGGATCACAGGTTACCGAGATCAGTACTGGCGACCCGCTATTGAGCGATGCCTTCACGGAATGGGAGTCGCTCACTGAGATTACCGTGACGTCAACGTCCGATGTCGCGGATGATAATCCCGGCGATGGTACTGTCAGTCTCACCACAGACAACAAGATCGCGCTGCGAGCCGCGGTGATGGAAGCCGGCCGTCTGGCCGGAGACGACATCATCGTACTCGATGAAGGCATCTACACTCTGTCAATCGCCGGTACTGGCGAGCAGTTTGCCGCTACTGGTGACCTGGATATCTTTGATACCACCGGCACGACGACAATTCGCGGAAAGGGCGCGGGACTGACCATCATTGATGGCGGCCAACTCGAACGCATCTTCCATGTGACCGCTGGCGCCAAACTGGTGCTGGAAGGCGTCACCATTCGCAATGGCCAAGTGACGGGCAGTGAAGACGGCGGTGGTATTCGGAATGACGGCGGCATTGTCGAGATTCGCGATAGCGTCATCACGAATAACCGCTCCTTCGACGATGGCGGTGCGATCAACAATGACGGTCAGATGCTGATCGTCAACTCCACGATCACTCGCAACCAGGCGACAAATAACGGTGGTGCTATCCGCAACGTCGGTGCACTTCGCGTCGAGAACAGCTTGATTGGCGGCGTCTATACTCCGACCAGCAACCCTGTCGTCGACAATCGTAACAGGGCCGGTGTCTCAGGTGGCGCTATCGTCAACCTCGCCAACGGCACGGTTGCTATCGTCAACAGCACGGTGTCCGGCAACACTGTCACCAACCCGACAGGTAACGGTGGTGGTATCTCCAACCAGGCTCTGTTCCCGAACATCAACGGATTGCTGGCCGCCAGCCTGAATGCCGGCGCCACGACACTTCTGGTCGCGAATGCCAACGTCTTCCCCAACCAGGAAGTCTTCGATATTCGAATCGACAACGAAGACATCCGCGTCACTCAAGTGACCAACAACACCTTCACGATCACTCGCGGCGTGAACGGAACGGTCGCGGCGGCCCACACCGTAGGCGCGGTAGTCGCTCTGCGATCCAACCTCAGTCTGGTTAATGCCACAATTGATAACAATCAGGCGGCGAACCTGGGCGGTGGATTGCATGTGACCAACGGACGCACGCTGGTCAAGAACACAATTGTCGGTGGTACCAACTCCACGACCGTTGCCACCAACGGACCTGACGTTTGGAACAACAACTCTACCACGACCATCGTGTCCCTGGGTGGGAACGTTGTGGCACGAAACAATGGTGCTACAGCCGCATTCCCGACAGGAGCGACGGTGGGAACAGTGGCCAACCCGGTCAATCCGGGAATCGATCCACTGGCCAATAACGGTGGCCCCACGCTGACTCACGCTCTGCGATTGGGCAGCGTTGCGATCGATATCGGCCAGCCGCAGCTCACGACACTGGATCAACGCGGTATCACTCGTGTGCTGACCACGGTGGACGCAGGCGCCTATGAGTTCGGTGGCTTCTTCGTCGATTCAACGGTTGATAGCCCGGACGTCAATCCTGGCGACGGTATTGTGGCAGACAATTACGGCCGCAAGACTTTGCGTGCCGCGATCATGGAAGCCAACGCGCTCGCCGGACCAAATGCCATCAAGCTTGCCGACGAGACGTATCAACTTGGTCTTACGGAACTCGATAAGATCGCTCCGACGGTCGACATCGTCGACGTCACAGATCCTCTGCAGGATAACAAGAGCGGTTTGGATCAAGTGGACTCAGTGGTGTTGCAGTTCTCTGAGCCCGTGAATGCCACACCCGCCCAGATTCTGGCACAATTGCAACTGCGATATACCGTTGCTGGTGGCAGTGCGGCTCTGCAGTCGCTGGCTTCCGCCACGATTACTCGAGACGCAGTCGACATTACCCGGTACACGATCAGTGGCCTGCGTAACCTGTTAACCGCTGACGGACTCTACGAGTTCCGCTTTGTGACCACTCCGGTCATCGCAGACTTTGAGAACAATGCGCTCGCCGATGACAAGACGCTCACAATCACAGGTGCAGCTGCGATCGATCAGTTTACTCGTGGTCTCGATAAATTCAGCCCCACGGCAGCATTGTCTCCTGTGTCACCGAATCCGCGAACAACGAATCCGGGCGTTGTAACACTCAACTTCAGTGAGCCGGTCAGCGGTATCAACTTGTCGGCGGGTGCCCCGCAGTTCACGTTGACGTATAACAACGGAACCAGCGCGGTGAACGTGCCGCTGACATCCGCTGCAGTACAGCAGATCACGCAAAGCCGATACGAACTTGATCTCACTAACGTGTTGATTGACTCAACACAGAACATTGGCTTGGACGCGCCAGGCACTTACACACTGACCTTCGATCCAGCCTTGGGCGGCGGTACGGTGACTGACATTCCGCAGAACCCCTATGCGGGCGGCATTCTGTCAGACACCTGGACCGTCGTGCTTGATAACATCGCTCCAGTCGCCGACATCGTCGACGTGCCGACAGATCCACGCATCGGCTCCGTGGGCGTTGTCACCATTAAGTTCGACGAGAACGTGGTCGGTGTTGATCTGAATAACGCCGAGTTGCAGTTCGACCTGACAATCGACGTTGATGGTCCTGGTCCACAGCCAGCATCGAAGATCGATCTGTCCGCCTTGACGGTCACGCAGGTCAACGACTCTACCTACACAGTTGACCTCTCGTCGGTAACGACTCGCGATGGCTTCTATACTCTGACGTTAGATCCAGCCACGTTCCCTCTGCTACCGATTGCCGACACTGTTGAAGTGGATGCTCTGCACCCGAACGCGCCGAACAAAATGGCAGCCGCGGCGTCGGAAACATTTGTGATTGGCGACGACGTGGCGCGATTCACGAATCAGGCACAACCGATTCCTGTCAATGGCATGTCGCGAGATGATGCGGCATCGTTTGGTGATATTGATATCACTGCCGGCGATTTGACAATTATCGGAGGCGGCTCGAACGAATCGGTGATCGACGGTGGTGATATCGATCGCGTGCTCGACGTGTACGCAGGAGTGACGCTGCATCTGATCAATCTGGGTGTATCGAACGGAAAAGTGCTCGACACTCGCGACGGCGGCGGCATCCGTAATGAAAACCTTGGACTGCCGGGCGCCAGCTTGATTGAGCTGCTCGGTGTCGAACTCGCATCCAATGACGCCGGTGGTCGCGGCGGTGCCGTGTTCTCCAACGGCGATGTGATCATCTCCGACTCGACAATCAGCAGCAATTCCGCCGACTTCGGCGCCGGTGTCTACAACGAGCAGGCCACGCTCACTGTTTCTCAGTCGGCCGTGACTGGAAACGTTGCGGATACAGACGGTGGCGGTATCTACAACGATCGCACTTCAACAGTCACCTTTGTTGGTTCGAACTTGTCCGGCAATACCGCACAACGACATGGCGGTGGTCTCTACAACAACGACTCAGCCAGTGCGAGTCTCGTAGACAGCACGCTGGCGTCGAACTCCGCTGCGAACGACGGTGGTGCGGTGTTCAACGAACTGGCCGCGGACCTGTCCATCGATAACAGCACGTTGGCAGCCAACGCGGCTGAGCGAGGTGGTGGCATCTTCGATCAGGACGGTAACGTGACCGTGACGCGTTCCGCGCTATCAGCAAATACCGCCCGCACAGATGGCGGTGCGCTGTATATCACGTCTGCTGGCGTGGTGTTGGTGTCCAACTCCACGTTCTCCGGCAACAAGGCGGAGAATAATGGTGGTGCGATTGATACCGACGGTACGCTGACGCTCGACAGTGTTGTCCTCGCAGATAATAAGGCAACGGCGGACGGCTCAGTGGTCGGAGGCAGCGGCGGTGCGATTGATAACAGTCGCTCTCTGACAATCCAGTCCTCCTTCATTCAAGGCAACTCAGCCGAGGTAGACGGCGGTGGTATCCGAAACTCGGGCAACGGTTCGATCACGATCAACCTGAGCACCATCTCTGACAACGCGGCTGGTGGAGATGGCGGTTCGATCTACAACACTGGCTCAGCGTCAATTACGTTTGCCCAATCGACCGTGGCGAACAGCACTGCCGGGGACCAGGGTGGTGGCCTCTACCAGGGTTCAACGGGCGCAATCAACTTCACCAACGGCACTATCTCCGAAAACAGAGCGGCCTTTGGTGGTGGCGTCTATAACACGCGAACGTTCTCGTTCACTAACAGCACCTTGTCTTCCAACATCGCGTCTACCGATGGCGGTGGCCTGTACAATGACGGTGGTACTGCAACGCTGCAGAGTTCCACGGTGTTTGCCAACCGCGCCACAGGCAGCGGTGGTGGCATCCGGAACGTAACCGTCTTTGGCCCCGTCAATCTGAAGAACACCATTGTTGCTGCTAACTTGGCGCCCACTAACCCAGACGTGAGCGGAGTTCAATTCGTCAGCCAAGGCAATAATCTGATCGGCAATGTGGGGACCGTTTCCTCGTTGACGTCCAGTGGTGGTAACCTGATTGGCACGACAGCCACGCCAATTGATCCGCTGTTGGGACCATTGCAGGATAATGGCGGACCGACCAGAACCCACGCGCTGCTGTTCGGCAGCCCGGCACGCGACAAGGGTAGCAACGTCGGTGTATCTGCCACCGACCAACGCGGCTTTGCCCGTATTTTTGACGGCGACGGCAACGGTACCGCTACAGTTGATATCGGCTCCTTCGAGTCAGGCTTCGTGGTCAATACCTTCCTCGACACGATCGACGTGAAGCCTGGCGACCTTTCGAGTGCCGACGGCGCAGGTAATAGCAGTCTGCGTGCTGCTGTCATGGAAGCCAACGCGCTCGACGGTGACGATACGATCCTCTTGCTGCCAGGTACTTTCAAACTGACTATCGCTGGTCGCGACGAGGATGGATCAGCTCAGGGTGACTTGGATATCACCACCGATAGCCTGACGATCATTGGCTCGGGTACAGACCAGACCATCGTTGACGCGGCCCTCCTTGACCGGGTGTTCCATGTGAAGGCAGGAGCAACGCTCAACTTAAAGAACCTGACGGTCATCGGCGGTCGGGAACTGCTGGGCGGCGGTATCTACAACCAGGGAACGATTACCCTGGAAAATGTGATCGTTACAGGCAACCAAGCTGACTTTGGTGGCGGCCTGTATAACGACCAGGTTGCGTCGACATTGTCGACAGCGATCGGAACTGCCAATACGACACTGCAGATTGCTAACCCAGGCTCGTTCCCAACTTCGGTGCCGTTCGACTTCACCATCGGTTCAGAGCGCGTTCGCGTGACCAACGTTGCCACCATCGGTGCGGTTACGACCTTCACAGTAATTCGCGGGGCCAATGGCACAACTCCAGTTGCTCATAATCTCGGCGACAAAGTGACGATGATTGGCTCCGCAACGATTGCGGATTCGACAATCTCGGGTAACGAGGCTCGCCTGCAGGGTGGTGGCCTGTTCAACCGCAACCCGTTGACGCTGACTCGCGTGAATATCTCCAACAACAACTCGAACTCTCAGGGCGGTGGCCTGTTCAACCGCGGAGCAGTGTCGATGACCGGCACCACATTCGACGGTAACCAGACAGCTGGTACCGGTGGCGCGATTTACAATGACCAAGGTGTCGCAGGTGAAACAGCCTCGATCTCGATCGATTCGAGCACACTGTCGAACAACGTCGCCGGTATTAAAGCAGGAGCGATTTATAACAACGACGCTATCACGATTCTGAACTCGACGATTTCGAGCAACTCCGCCAATGCCATGGGTGGCGGAATTATCAACACTCCCCACCTGGACCCAACGATTGGATCCATTGGTACGATGTCATTGACAAACACCACGATCGTGCTGAACAGCACCGATGGCGTGGGCGGTGGCTTCATCAACCAATCCGCAGCAGGGCGAGTGAACGTTCGCAATACGATCATCTCCGGCAACACAGCCCGCAGACAGGATGCCGACGTTCGAGGTGCCTTCACTTCGCTGGGTGCCAACTTCATTGGTGATGCGGGGACTTCATCCGGATTCATTAATCTGGCCAACGGAGACCAGGTCGGTTCAACGTCGAGCCCGTTCGACGCCGTGTTCGGTCCACTGGCCGATAACGGCGGCCCGACCAAGACCCATTCTCTGCTGTCTGGCAGTCCTGCCATCGATCAGGGTAATAACTCGGGTGGTGAACCCGTGGATCAGCGAGGCGGTCAGCGTCCGACGGATACAGACGCCGATGTTGGTTCGTTCGAAGTGCAGGAAAATCACATCGTGATTCGCGACGTCACCGCAGCCGAAGGTGATACCGGCGAAACTCTGTTTATCTTCGCCGTGACCCTCGCTGAAGCCTCGGCTGAACCGGTCACAGTGAGCTACAGGACCGAAGCCGATACCGCCAAGACAGGCAGCGACTTCCTCGAGCAAACCGGGACTATCACATTCGCTCCTGGAGAATTGACGAAGACGATCGTTATCGAAGTCAACGGCGATATTTCTTCCGAAGCCGGAACGACCGCTGCAACTGCTGAGAAGTTCTTCGTTCGCCTGTTCTCACCAGTGAATGCGATCATTGACGACGGCGAAGCCGAGGGACACATCCTGAACGACGACGCGTATGTCAGCGTCAGTGACGTGCAGATCGTTGAAAGTGATACGGGAACCAAGACCGCCACGTTCACGGTTACACTGGACGTTCCGAGTTTCTACGACGTCACCATCGACTACTCGACAGCAAATGACTCCGCTGTCGCAGGCTCTGACTACGAGTCAAAATCGGGAAGCCTGTTCTTCTCGAAGGGCGAGACCACCAAGACGGTCTCAGTCACCATCAATGGCGATACTTCGCTGGAGAACTATGAGAGGTTCTTCCTGAACGCCCTGTCGTCCAGTCTCGACTCAAATGGAGACAAGTTGGAGTTCGCCAAACCTCAGGGTATCGGCACCATTCTGAACGATGAGGTTTCGTTCGTAAGTACCGATACTCCGTCAGTGACGGAAGGCAACACTGGCTCGACCACTTCTATGACCTTCACGGTCTCTCTGGCGCAGCCAGTGGGCGTACCGGTGACGGTGGACGTGTCGACGCTGAGCGGTACCGCGATCGGTGGCAGTGATTATCAATCGAAGACCCAGGCGCTGACCTTCAATCCGAATTCAAGCAATCTGGCTCTGCCAGGCGATACGTCCAAGAACTTCACCGTGAACGTGATCGGTGATTCGCGGTTCGAGCCAAGTGAGAAGTTCAGTGTCACATTGGCGAACGTCACACGGGCTGGAGTGGCGTTGCCGAGTGCCATGGTGAGTTCGGGGGCTGAAGGCACGATCATCAACGATGATTCGCCCCCGACTGAATGGAGAATTCGGCAGAACTCCACCCACACCGCGATCGAAGTCTACAAAGACAACGTGTTCCAGTTCGCAAGCGCGAACCTAACGAATCCGGTGAGCGTGACAGGTACAGTCAACGATGATGTATTCATGATCGACTACGCCAACGGCAATCCGGTTCCTACGGGCGGGTTGAACATTGACGGCGGTGCGGAAATCGGTGGCGACTCTGTGGTCCTCACGGACAGCAATTCCAAGTTCTCTGCCACGAACATCATCTACACTGCGACCGGCGGCGAAAGCGGCACCATTTCGGTCGATGGCAGCTTGATTACTTACAGTGATCTAGAGCCCATCGTTGATAACCTGCCTGCGGTGAGTCGCACCGTCAATCTGACGGACGCCGTCAACCACAAGCTGCAGATTGTTGACGATACTTCGATCGCCGGAAACTCGCTGATCAACAGCCTTGAGTCTCCAGCCACCTTCGAAAGCATCAGCTTCCTGAATCCCAGCTCGTCGCTGACGGTTAATCTCGGTTCTGGCAACAACAACGCCACGATCGATTCGCTGGACCCCGCCTTTGCCGGGACGTTCATCCTCAATGCCGGTGCTGGTAACGACACCGTCAGTGCCTTGAACTTCACCGGAACGTTCACGCTGAACGGCGATGGGGGCAACGACTCACTGTCTGGCGGAAATGGCAACGACACCATCAATGGCGGAGCAGGCTCTGACACGCTCTTCGGATCTGGCGGCAACGACACGCTGCGAGGTCACGACACCCTCACTGTCGACGATAATCTCGGCGACACGATCGGTGGTGGCATCGGAAACGACAGCATCCTCGGCCAGGGCGGTAATGACAACCTGCTGGGTGCGAACGGCGATGACACCGTCGATGGCGGTGCTGGAAACGACACTCTCTCGGGTGGTAATAACAACGATAGCCTGTTGGGCGGTGATGGCGTCGACGCCCTGAGCGGCGATGATGGAGCCGACACGCTGCAGGGCAATGCTGGCAACGATACGCTGAGCGGTGGAGTCGGTGCCGACAGTCTCGACGGTGGGGCTGACAACGATTCGCTGCTCGGTGGAGCGGATAACGACACGCTCAACGGCAGCGCCGGAAACGACTTGCTCAGCGGTGAACTCGGCGACGACTCGCTGCTGGGTGGAGCGGACAACGACACGCTCGACGGTGGTGCTGGCAACAATTCACTGAACGGTGAAGCCGGAACTGACCGCGTTGACTTGGATGTGACTGGGTTGGGTACGGTTGTCTTGACCAACACGACGTTGACCGTTGGTGGCAGCCCGACAACCTTCACATCGGTTGAACAGTTCAAGTTCGTCGGCGGTGCGGAAGCCAATCTGATTAACGCCGCGGGTTATACCCTGGGCGCAGTGACGATCATCGGCAACGGCGGTAACGACTCGTTGTTCGGTGGCAGCGGAGCGGACTCGATCGACGCCGGTGACGGCAACGACTCGGTCAACGGCGGTGGCGGTAACGACACCGTTCTGGGCGGCCTCGGCAACGACAGCCTGCGTGGCGGCCTCGGGAATGACTCGATCATCGGTGCGGTCGGTATCGATACGATCTTCGGTGAAGAAGGCGACGACATCATCGACGGCGGTGATGGGGCAGACTCGCTGAATGGTGACGCAGGAAATGACCTGATCACAGGTGCTGCGGCGATTGACATCATCTTCGGCGGCGATGGTAACGATTCGCTGTACGGTGGCGATGCAGAGGACACTATCAACGGCGGAGCCGGTAACGACTTCCTGCTGGGCGACAATGACAATGACTCGCTCATCGGTGGTGCCGGGAACGACACCATGCTCGGTGCGGCTGGATTCGACACCCTCGTCACCGGCGATGGCAGCGACTTTGTTGATGGCCAGGGCAGCAGCGACATCATGCAGGTTGCTGACGGTACCAGCGGTAACGATGCGTACTCGCTGACCTACTCGGCTGGCTTCCTGAATCTCGCCAAGACTTCAGGGACCGCGTTCAGCGTGATGTTCCGCCGCACAGAAGTGATTGTGCTCAACACCCTTGGTGGAGCTGACGTCTTCACGACCGGCGACCTCACGGGTTCGGTTGATACCGTCAATATTCAACTCAGCCTGGGTGACGGCGATGACAGCTTGAATGCCTCTGCCAATACCTACGCTCTGATCGCGTTCCAAGCGAATGGTGGCGCGGGTAACGACTCACTAGTCTCCGGCAATGGCTTGCTTGATTCCACTCCTGTCTTTTTTGGACGCAACGTTCTGGATGGTGACTTCGGCGTCGACTTCATCGTTGGCGGCAACGGCAGCGATGTGATCACTGGCGGTGAAGGCAACGACAACCTGTACGGTGGTGGCGGCAACGACACTGTGCAGGGTGGCGTCGGAAACGACTACATCCGGGGCAACGGTGGTAATGACTCCATTCTGGCAGGAGACGGCAACGATACGGTTAAGGCAGACGCTGGTAACGATGTCATTGATGGCGGAGCTGGTAACGACAAGCTCGCGGGTGACGCTGGCAACGATGCAATCACTGGTGGTGATGGCGACGACACCATCAAGGCCGGTGATGGCAATGACTTCGTCGATGGTGGCAACGGCGCTGACGTGATTCGAGGCGATGCTGGCAATGATAGAATCGTGGGCGGTGCTGGCCGCGACATTCTCCTCGGCGACGACGGGAATGACACACTGTCTGGCACCAACGATCCGGACGTCATCATCGGCGGCCTGGGTGTTGACAGCCTGTTGGGCAACGGTGGGGTTGATACTCTAGTGGGTGGTACCGGTTCTGGTACGCCTCCGTCCGAGAGCAACTTCTACCTTGAGCCAGGCGAAGTGGATAACGCCTTCGTTCTGTCGACTAGCGTGCTGAACATGTTCAATTTCTAAACTAGCCGTTGGCTGTTTGATAAGCGAAGTTCCAAGGGCCAGTTGCATGCAACTGGCCCTTTTTTGTTTCACACATCAAGTAGCTCACACCTTTGGTAGTGAGGCGAGAGCGTCCGCAAATCGCAAGGTGGAAATCACCTCGTCGGCACCACTGGATCGGACGCGGCATACATCTGCAGCAGTCAACAGATCAGACACTACAACCAGCGTCGCGAGCGACGGGGTCCGGCGGAGCATCGCGATCTCATCAAGCAAGTCGGGGTTGAGAAACCTGACGACCAGAACGATCAGATCCGCGTCAGCAGTATCAACGAGTGTGTAGCCCAGATTCTGCAGAATGGCTGAAGTAGTCTCGATGAAAGGTGGATCGTCGCCTCGCACCGCAGCTCGCGATGATTCGCTTGAAAGAGGATACGCCAGCTGAGTCGCGGAACGAGCAAAACTCTCATCGCGCGACATTGTGGGTAGTAAGACTGGCTCGCCGCACACATGAGCCTCGAATGTCCGAGCAATTCGCGGCTTCACATCTTTTAGCGGAACACACCAGGCGACGGGCCAGACCTGCTCGGTCCTGCCCATCGATTCGCACCACGGACCGAAACAGACAATCCAGCGAGCCAACGGCAGGAGGCCCACAACTCGCTCGACCAGGTCTGGGGCAAACTCGTCAGGAAAAGACTGATAGACCAGCACGCCATCAGGAGATTTCTGATCCGACTCCAGCCAATCCAGCGCGTCCGCCAACGACGCTGCCTGGTGCTGGAAGCCACCTCGCAGCAAGCCATTCACGTGCTCGAAGTGAGCAGAGGTGGTGTCTCCGATGAGCAGCCAAGTCATGGCAGGTGAGATGTCAGACCTCATAGGCTGTAGTCGCCAGCAGGTGAAATAGGATCGGGAGCTTGGTCCATAGCATCTTGGTCATTGCCGCTATTTGGTCTCAGGTGCTCGCCTCGATCGAGGTATAGACCAAGAACGCTCGAGGCGGTAGCGGCAAGGTCACGCGGCGAGACCGTCCAAGCGTCCTGGCAACTTCGATACCCGCAGGGCCGTTCCAGTTGGCATCGGCGGAGTTCAATACGCAGACCACAGGGGAGTTGACCCGATCCAGTTTGACGGAAGCAGCCGTCTGCTGGGTGTTGAAGAGGATGAGCGCCTCCGTCTCGGCAGCCCGATAGCGCAAGCCAAAGCATCCAGAGTCCGACCAATCCAGAACATCGATCTGATCCCGGCGACGAACTTGCAACCCAGGGCACTGGCGCCGCAACTTGAGCAGCGTTCGATAGAGATCGCGCAGACGACTGTGCGGTTCCTGGCGTTTGAGTTCGTGATTCAATCGCGATGCAGCGAATGTTTGCTCGCTCTGCGGATCAGGCGGCTCATGCTGCCATTCAAAATGCGCGAAGTCGCGTTTGCGGCCGCTACGCACCGATTCCACCAGATACGGATCAGAATGGCTCACAAAGTATTGGAACGGCGCGGCCTCACCATACTCCTCACCCATGAACAGCAGCGGCATATAGGGTGCCAGGCAGACAAGGCCGGCTGCGAGTTTTAGCGATTCAAAATCAACGAGTTGCGACAATCGCTCGCCGAAACAGCGATTGCCGGTTTGATCATGATTCTGTGCGGCAATGACAATCTGACGCGGGTCGAGCTGCGGCTCGCTCGCCCCGTGCCGCCGACCGCGATATCTCGATGGTTGTCCGCTGAAAACATACCCGTCCCGAACCGACTTCACGAGATCCGTCACTCCTGAATAATCGGCATAATATCCTGACTGCTCGCCAGTCAGAGTCACGTGCAACGCATGATGAAAATCATCAACCCACTGAGCGTCGAGTCCATAACCACCAACTGCTTTTTGCTGCACCAGCCGCGGAGCATTGAGGTTACTTTCCGCAATGAGTAACAGGTGTCGATTTTGCAACTGAGCCGTCTCCGCAGTGACGTCAGCCAGTTCCTGCAGGAACGGCCGCGCGGATTGATCAAAGATGGCATGCACGGCGTCCAGCCGCAGGCCGTCGATGTGATAGTCGCAGTACCACATCAACGCGTTCTCGATAAAGAAGCGACGCACTTCATCGCTGCGCTTGCCATCGAAGTTCAGAGCATCGCCCCACGGAGTTTGATACCGGCTGCTGAAGTAGTGCGCAAACTCGCCGAGATAGTTGCCTTCCGGTCCCAGATGGTTGAAGACCACATCTAGAATGACGGCGAGCCCGCGCTGATGGCACGCATCTACCAGCCGTTTCAAACCATCAGGCCCCCCGTATGAGTTCTGAGGCGCGAACAGAGATACGCCGTCATAGCCCCAGTTTCGCGAGCCCGGAAACTGCGCGACAGGCATGATCTCGATCGCTGTGATCCCCAGTTCAGCGAGTTCGTCCAGATAGGGAATCACTCCCTCAAACGTGCCAGATGGCGAGAACGTGCCAATGTGCAACTCGTAGATGACGAGATCGTGACAGGTGCGTCCCGACCAGTTGAAATCTGCCCAGTCAAACTGCTGATCAACGATCGCAGACGGCTGATGGACGCCGTCCGGCTGGAATTGCGATGCGGGATCGGGCCGCTCATCACCGCCGTCGAGTCGGAAACTGTATCTCTGTCCGGCCTGCGCTTCGGCAACGAACGTGGTCCAGTAGCCGTCCGCCTCTGACTGCATGTCGAAGTAACGAGGTTCACGGTCGCTGAGAACGAGTTCGACGTGCTTGGCTTTCGACGCCCAAACTCGAAACTGACAGCCGCCACCGGGCGAGAGCCGGGCTCCCAGTCGCGGCGGATAGAGCGGATGTCGGCGGTCAAACGCGGTCGGCATGGCGAATCCCAAGATTGGGAAGTGGAACACGATGAAGGTCTTGGGCAGGAAACTTACACCAATTGGAACTTAGAGAAACTGCGGACCAAATAAGGGTTGGCGGTGAGGCGTTGTTGAAGGTCGCTGAGCCGCGTTTTCGGGAACTCACATCAACAATGTGACATCTAAACCAAATTTCGCCTGACTGGACTCTCACTAGGTTGAGAATTGGGTCGGCTCTGCTCAGTCTGATGAGCGCCTGTCTTCCGAATGGAATCTCTTCAAACTCAGGGCTGTCCCATGCTCCTTGTTTCGTGGTTTAAACCTGTTTCGCAGCGGTTGAGTCGAAAACTCCACGCTCGCTGTGCGAGCGCAAGTACGTTCCTTGAACAACGCTGCTCGCGGCGGCGCATTCGGCAATCGCGGCCCTTAGAGGTGCTTGAGCACCGCGTATTGCCGGCGACGTTTCTGGTTAACACGACGATTGACGGTGCGGATGCCAACCCCGGTGACGGAATCGCTCAAACGGCAGGCGGCCAGACAACTCTGCGAGCCGCCATCCAGGAAGCCAACGCATTCTCCGGCGATGATCTGATTCAGTTGCCCAGCGGCACGTACACATTGAGCGTTTTTGGAACCAATGAAGACGCTGGAGCGACAGGCGACTTGGATATCTCCAGTCAGGTCACGATCACCGGCACGGGAGCAGCGGATACCGTCATTGATTTCGTCAACGCGGACCGTGTGTTTGATCTGGCTTCAGCTGCCAATGTCACTCTGAACGACCTGAAAATCCGGCGCGGTGCGACACTTTCGTCGAGCGATGACGGTGCAGGAATCCGGAACGCTGGAACTCTCACTTTGGATGGTGTGGTCATCGAAGACAGCACCAGCGCTGGTCGGGGCGGCGGCATCGCGAGCCTGACTGGTTCCACGCTGACGATGCAGGATTCTGTTGTTGCACGCGGTTCAGCATCGGGAACTGGCGGAGGAGGAGGACTCTACAACAGCGGCACCGCGACGATCACGAAATCGACGTTTGACGCGAACTCGACAACATCGTCTGGCGCCAGCCTTGTGAACTCAGGCACCGGGGCCAGTCTGCTGCTGGTAGAATCAACCGTTCGCGGTGGAAGAGCACCAACGAATCGCAATGGCGGCGGCCTCTTCAATGGGGCGACCGCGATCATTCGGCGCTCAACGTTCAATGACAATCAGGGTTACGACGGTGGTGCGATCGTCAACAGCGGTGGCGGAAATGCGTCGCTGGCCGTTGAGAATTCGACTATCAGTGGTAATCGCGCATTTAATACTGGCGGCGGCATTTTCAACGAGTCTACGAACGACTCCGTCTCAATTATCAATTCGACTATTGTATCAAATACAGCAGCTCTGAATGGCGGCGGTGTTTTCAGTTCAGGCGACGCGACGATACGCGGTTCGATTATCGCGAACAACGCAGCAGGCATCGGCGGTCCAGAACTAGCCGGCTCGATCGCTTCCGGCGGATATAATCTGATCCGTATGGGCTCATCCAAGATCAGCACGGACATTGTCGGCGTTGACCCGCAGTTGCAGCCACTTGGAAACTATGGCGGGCCAACAGCAACACATCGACCAATGTCATCCAGTCCGGTCATCGACAAGGGCGACCCGATGGACTCGCTGCTCAATGATCAACGGAACGGAGTTCGCGCGACCGACGGTGACAACGACGGCACACCGACCGTTGACATCGGCGCGGTTGAAGTGCAGGCGCTCGCGATTACTTTGCCCGACACCAGTAATATCACCGTGAAGCTCAACGGCGAGAATATCGACGTCATCGATAACACAACGAGCCTTACTCTGTCCTCGACGCTATTTGATCCAACCGGTAACGTGAATATCACAGGTTCATCGAATGATGATCAGGTCACTGTTGATTTTTCTGCCGGCAACCCGATTCCTACCGGCGGCTTTACAGTCGACGGTCAGGGGCAAGGTGGCAGTGGAGACAAACTGACGTTGAAGAGCACGAACTTCACCACGATCAGCTATTCGCTGCTGCCTGCGGCTACAGGGCAGGTCAGCCTCGACACGGGCGTTGTGGTCTCGTTGCTGAACTTCGTCAACCAGGAAACGATCGACGATCAGCTGGGTGTTGCGAATCGAGCGTTCAATCTGCGTTCAACCGCCGAGCAGGCAACGCTAGGCGATGACGGCGTGGCGTTGAACTCAACCAGTTCGCTGGCCATCAACGGTGCAGAATCGATCCTGTTTTCCAGTCCCTCTGCCACGATCACGGTGTCTGGTGGCAACGGCGCCGATCAGATAACCGCAGGTGATCTGGACGCAGGTTATGCCGGCACGTTGCTGCTCAAAGGAGACGCTGGAAACGACGTGATCTCGGCGTCCGCTCGTACAACTCCGATCCAGATTTTCGGCGGGACGGACCCGGACCTGATTACGGGCGGTTCCGCAAACGACATTCTGATCGGCGAGGACGGCAATGACACCATGTTTGGCGGAGCCGGTAACGATCAGGTGCTCGGCAGCGCCGGCATTGATTCGCTCAACGGCGGCGATGGTAACGATGTGGTGCGCGGTCAGGGGAGTTCGCGAGATTCACTCACCGGGGGCCCCGGCAATGATACACTGGACGGAGCCGGTAACGATGTGTTGATCGAGATTGGCGATGTCAATTTCGTACTGACTGATACGCAATTAACTGGGTTGGGGACTGATAAGCTGATCGGATTGCCTGAAGCTTCGCTGACTGGCGGAGCGAGTGCGAACAAGATCGACATCTCGGCCTATACCGGATATGGCGTCGAATACGGCGGCCTTGGCAATGACACACTGATTGGCAGCGCCGGGCCGAACTTCATGCTGGGTGATGAAGGCGACGATTCGCTGATCGGACTCGGCGGTAATGATTCACTGCTGGGTGCCGCTGGTCGTGACACTCTCAACGGCGGTGAGGGAAACGACGCTTTGTTTGGTCAAGGTGCTTCCGCTGATCAGCTCACCGGAGGCCCAGGTAACGATACGCTGGACGGCGGAGCCGGCGCTGACCGCATCTTTGAAACTGCGGATGTGAACTTTGTGCTGTTAGATTCTGTATTGAGCGGTCTCGGCACGGACCGCGTCGTCGGAATTGAAGAAGTGCGACTCACAGGCGGCGCGGGTGCCAACAGCATTGATACCAGTGCGTTTACGGGTCGAGTCGATCTCTACGGCCTGGATGGTAATGATACCCTGATTGGTGCTGCTGGCGCTGACTTCCTGTATGGCGGCAACGGCAACGACGTCCTGAAAGGACGCGGTGGCAACGATACGCTCTTTGGCGAAGCCGGCAACGATACACTCAATGGTGGTATCGGCAACGATTCGTTGAATGGCGGAGCAGGTGCCGACGGCCTCTCAGGCTGGGACGGCAACGACACCCTAATTGGCGGTACTGAGAACGACACGCTCTATGGTGGACTCGGAACCGACTCGCTCAACGGAGGCACGGGGGACGATACGCTGCTGGGAGGCGATGAGATCGACACGCTGCTGGGTGATGCCGGCGTCGATAAGCTGACCGGTGGAACCGGCAGCGGGACCGGTAACGGCGACAGTTTCCCCGATGCAGTCGCCGGCGAGATTGACGAAGCTTTCAATCTCAATCCGCTGCCGGCGTGGATCGATCAGGTCTAATTGTTGAAGTGCGCTGTCATTGTGGCGTTCGAACATCGTGACTCCGTGGGAATTAGGCAAATCAAGTCCACTCGAAGGCGCAAGGCTCGCGAAGGCCGCAAATGCGGCGGGGTTCAGAGCAACAGCTCGCCGACTTGGCAGATCCGTGCCTCGCAATCCGTTCGAATTCTGTCCCGACGAGTGATCCACTCGGGCTCAGTATCGTTTAGTCTCGACAGACTCGTTCAGATGGGCGAAACAAACTCAATCGCACATCAAGAACGAGGAACTGCAACATGGCTGAATACCAAGGATCTCCTAAAACCTGGCCGCCGTTGGGACTTCCGGTCGGTAGCGTCAGGGCTCTGCTGACGCTGATGGTCGTCGGAGTGGTCGTGTCAGGAATCGCTCTCCGCCGCGAAGTGAACACGCTGTGGATTGAGACATTGCTGATCGCGCTGGCGCACTACTACACGTCGCGACGCTTCGTGGCGTTGCCGCCAGACATCCGCCAGCGGCTCGAAAACGAAGGCGTGCTGGACAAGGAACAGAACCCGTTGTTCCTGCCGAAGCATTCGATCCGTTTCATCATCCTCGCGGCCTTCATCGGTCTGGGTGTCTATCTGCACAACGAAGGCAGATTGTTCGAGCCACAAGCAATCGCCTTGCTGGGTACGCTGGCTGCCTACGCGGCAGGCCTCGTCTGGCGCGGCTTCGCTGGGTGGCTGAATCGCAAACGGACGAAGCCAGCCTCAGGCTATTTGGGGGACCTCAGAGCTCTGCTAGTCCTGTTAATACTCGCTGTGGATGCGGGCTTCGAAATCTACGGCCACAGCGAGCTCCTACCCCGCGAGTTCCATCAGGTGGCCATGGGCCTGTTGTTGTTCTACTTCGGATCTCGCTAAGTCTCCGATGATCAGCCGACCCCACGACCTGGTCACCGCACGTGAATTCTCGAGCGCAGCGGACACTCGTTGAGGTCGGCGAAGATCGTCATCAGTTCTGCCAGTTCGATCAACAGGCTCGAATCTTGTGTCGACGTCTCCATGGATTGCGAGAGGAGTTATTTTCGTCGGTCTGGCAAACTTCTCGGACCCAGTTTTGGTTTCCATGAGTAGCCAGTTCTGACCATCATGGGGCACTTTGCAGCTCCGGATCCGTGCTCTTGCGAGGAGTCCGCATGTTTGTCCTTTCGGCGAGTCGGGAAGATGGTATCGCGGCCATCATCGGACTGAGCGTTCTGGCGACGGTTGCCTTGATCATCCTGGTCGCGAAAAGTATCGAAGACGGCAAAAGCAAGAAGTGGCTCGTCTACAAAAAACTGAAGGCGCTGCTGGGGTATAATTATCAGCAACTAGCATCGGTCAGTCGCAGCTTTTCACCGTTGGACCTGCCGAATGTGCGGCGCGCTATCGAAGCCTATGTGAAAGAACTAGGTGGCGAGCTCGAAACGATCACCGGCCAGAACTATCACGAACTGCAGGCCAAGGAGATGGTCTATCAGGCTCCGATGTACCGGCAGATGGACATTGACGTTGACCAGCACGAAGACTGCCTCGTCAATCCTATTTACTTGATCAAGACGCCAACTTCGCAACTGGCGATTCGGATGGGTGGCGTACAGGCTTACGGAGCATTGTCTCCGTTACTGCAAGTAGTCAGCAGACCTGAGAACCTCGCGGGACCGAGCCTGGATCGAATCCGCGAGTTAATGCGTGAACTGAGCGTCTATCGCGGGCGGGTGATCTCGATTGAGCGGCAGCGAACTCAAGCGGACTATGATGACTCGGGTGCGGCAGGCTGGGCTCAGGTTCGCTTTCACAAACTACCGCCCGTGGCTGGCGACGCCATCGTGCTGCCGCTCGCCACGATGCGCATCATCGAGCGCAATACCATCAGTTTCTTCCGGCATGCCGATCGCCTGCGCCGCGAGGGACATCCTGTGAAACGCGGCCTGCTGTTTCACGGCAAGCCCGGCACCGGCAAGACGCGCACAGCCTGCTGGCTGACACACTCCATGCCGAACGTGACGGTGTTCCTCGTGACGGGTGAGCAACTCTGGAACATCAAAGAGTGCTGTGATCTGGCCAAGAGCCTGTCACCGGCCATGATCATTCTGGAAGACGTTGACCTGATCGCCACTCGGCGTGACCAGAACTTTCAGACGACGGCTCTGCACCAGTTGATGAATGAAATGGACGGCCTCGATTCCAGCGCCGACATCCTGTTTCTGCTGACAACGAATTTGCCCGACCAAATTGAAGCGGCCTTGGCTAACCGGCCCGGCCGCATCGATCAGGCGATTCACTTTCCCTTGCCCGATGAGGACTGCCGTCGTCGGCTGTTTCAGCTCTATGCCTGCAAGTCGAAACTGTCGGTGACAGACTGGACTGTCATCTTGAAGAGGACGAATGGCGCCAGCCCGGCATTCATCAAGGAACTGGTTCGCAAGGCAGCCCTGATCGCCGTCGAGCGAACCCCGGAGGACTCGCCCTCAATTGAGCTAACGGATAAAGACCTCGTCGAAGCGTTGAACGAGATGACTTCTGAGAACGGTGAACTCACTCGCCGCATCACTGGCTTTGCGATGTCGTAATTTGATTGCTGCTCTGAGGGGTGAGGGCTGAAGGTGGCGGCGCCCTCACGGGCACGCGTAGGCTGAGTTGTCTGACCTGCGTCGCGAACGCGAGAAGACGCAGGCCGTTGAACATGTCGTTCACGCAATCAGAGAAAGACCATGCATGAGCATTGAATTCACTAACCCCCCGGAATTGTGTCCCACGTTTGGTTGGACTCACGTCGTGAGTGCCACGGGCGGAAAAACGATTCACATCTCCGGGCAGGTTGCGATCAACGAGCGCGGCGAGGTCATCGGTCGCGGTGATATGAAGGCTCAAACCGAGCAGGCGTTTCACAATGTCGCGCTCGCTCTCGCCGCTGGGGGAGCGACATTCAAAGACGTTGTGAAGACCAGTCTCTTCGTGGTCGGTCTCAAACCCGAGCACGTACCGATCATCCGCGAGGTCCGCAGCCGCTACGTCTGGGCCGAACATCCACCCGCCAGCACGTTGGTCGGCGTCTCCGCACTGGTTGGACCTGACTGGCTGATTGAGATTGAAGCTGTTGCTGTTATTGCGTGACGTAGTCGATTCCTTTCTCGCAGACGGCTTTTCGGCGAACCTTCGTGCGGAGAATTCTTGCGCTCACGTTCATAAGGAAGTCCATCCGTGAACCACTTCATTCGAATCACATGCTGGCTGTTGCTGGTGAGTTCGTCAGTAGAGCTGTCGGCTCAAGAGGCCAAGAAGCCCATCATTCCGCATGCTCAGGACAAGGCTCCGAACGAGCCCCGTGATCCGCAGACAGCGGCGAAGATGATGACGGTCCCGGAAGGGTTTTCGGTCGAGGTCGTCGCGGCCGAACCGGACATCGTGAACCCCGTCGCGATGGCGATTGATGAACGCGGACGCTTCTGGATCACCGAGTCGCTCGAATACCCGCGCCGTGAACCGGGCGTGGGCAAGGACCGTGTCAAGATCCTCGAAGACACTGACGGCGATGGTAAGGCTGACAAGTTTTCCATCTTCCTGGACGGGCTCAACATCCCGAGCGGCATCGCTGTCGGTCACGGCGGTGTATGGATTGCGAACTCACCCGACATTCTGTTCGTGCCGGACGCCGACCGAGATGGCAAACCCGACGGTCCGGCTCAAGTGGTCGTGACGGGCTTCGGCCGTACGGACACGCACGAGCTACCGAACTCGCTGACTTGGGGGCCGGACGGGTGGTTGTACGGGCTCAACGGTGTCTTCAATCACAGTCATGTGAAGTACCCGAAGACGAATCCCAACTACAAAGAGGACCACAAAGGTTGGCCGCTGACGGTTGCGATGTACCGCATTCATCCGCGCACGCGTGAGTTTCAGGTCTTCTGTGAAGGCACCAGCAACCCGTGGGGCATCGCGTTCAATGACGAGGGCGAAGCGTTCATCAGCGCGTGCGTGATCGACCATCTGTGGCATTTGGTGGAGACAGGTTACTACCACCGGCAGGGCGGCCCGTATCCACCGTTCACGTGGAAGATCGACAGCATCGTCAAGCACAAGCATCAGAAGGCGGCGTACTGCGGCATTCACTACTTCGACAGCGACGCCTACCCGGAGAAGTACCGAGGTAAGCTCTACATGGGCAACATCCACGGTGGTTGTATCAACGTGGACCGCATCGAACGTGATGGCTCAACTTACAAAGGTTTCGGAGAGGATGATTTCCTGACCGCGAACGACGCCTGGTTCATGCCCGTCGTCCAAAAGACCGGCCCGGATGGATGCCTTTATATTCTCGATTGGTATGACCGATATCACTGCTACCAAGACGCCAATCGAGACCCTGCAGGCATCGACCGCTTGAAGGGGCGGCTCTATCGCGTGCGGTATAAAGACTCGCCGCGAGCAGCCAAGGACCTCGACCTCGCGAAAGAGACCGATCAGCAACTCATTGAACGTCTCGGAGCGAAGAACGATTTCACCCGTTGGACAGCAACTCGTCTGTTACAGGAACGGGCTACAGTTGCCACGTCAAAGTTACTCTCAGACTTCATTCAAAAGAGTGACGACCGAGCAACTACTGTTCAGAGGCGCCAAGCCTTCTTGACCCTCATTGGCATGTGGGCTGGACGCGATCTGCCAGAGGCAGACTTCGAGCAATTGATTCGACCACTTGACCCTCTGACATCCGCTGTGAGCGAAGCTGGAATAGATCCGTTTTACACTGCCTGGGCTCTCCGCTTTTTCGGGGACTGGCCGTTATCTCGCAAGATGACCGGCCTATCATCGAATACGGACCAACCTCCAAGCCCAAGCGAGGACCCCAGGGTCATCCTTCAAGCCGTTGTTATGTACTCAAAGCTGCCGCACTCCAATCCGGGCGTCATGAGGTTGCTTCTCAAGCTACTCGTTACAGGGAAATCAGATCCGCTCATTGCCCGCATCGTCTGGCAAACACTTCATCCTCGACTTGAACAACTCCCATCTGAATTCGTTGAATACATGAAGGGTGATAATTTTCTTAAATCAAAAGTGGTGGTCGACCTCATGCCTCGGGTTGTCGAACGCATCCTTGGTCGGCAGAAGTTTGATGCGAAGCCGGTGGCGGACCTGTTCGCTCTGCTGCGCGACGATCATCCGCAGATTGCCAAGCAGGTGATTGAATTGCTCTCGACCAAAGTGCAATCCGGAGAACTCAAAGGCGAAAAGCTGGATCAGCTCAAGGTCGCGATGGAGCCGTTGCTCAAACCGATGTTGGGTGTCGAGTCCAAGCATCCGCTGCGGTTGGAAGCATCGCTGCTGTCGCTTAGCTGGGGAGATCGCGGCGGCGCGGTTGGGACGGCACGCTCGATGATCCTCAACAAGGATGAAGCCGCAGCGCAACGACTCGCGGCTTTCAACGCGCTGATCTCGGCGAAAGATGGCTGCGTGGCGCAAGTCGCTCGTGAAGTGTTCGGACGCAAGCCTGCCGAGAGTTCTGCGTTCCTGGCCGATGTGCTGACGGCACTCGGACGCATGGATAACGGGAAGCTCGAAATCGAAGTCGGTGAGTATCTCACCAAGCACTACGGCGAAGTCGCTCCCGACGTACAACCGGCGATCGTCGACTTGCTGACTCAGCGAGCCAGTTGGTCGAAGAACCTGCTGAGCCAAGTCGGCAAGCAAAAGATCGCGGCGACGAGTATCAACATCAATCAAGCGCGTCGTATGCAGGCGCTCAAGGACACGGATCTTAGTGAGCTGCTCAATCGCCATTGGGGTCAGGTGCGTGATACTCGCAACCCCGATCGCGAAAAGGTCGTGGCTGAGATGAAGACACTGATCCGTAAGTCTCCGGGCGATCCGTTCGCGGGCGAAAAGGTCTTCAAACGAGTCTGTGCCGCGTGCCACAAAATCTACGGCGAAGGCCCTGAGATTGGTCCCGACATCACGCTCAATGGCCGCAACGACTTCAATCAACTGCTGTCGAACGTCTTCGATCCGAGCCTCGTGATCGGCGCGGGCTATCGCGTCTGCACGGTCGTAACAACATCTGGCCGAGTCCAAAGCGGCCTACTGGTGGAAGACAGCCCGCAGCGAGTTGTCCTCAAACCGGCGGACGTTGCTGTCCCAGGCAACGGCAGAACCGATGCGAGTGTGACAGCCGTCCGAGTCGCCGTGGGCAAGCTGGAAATTATCCCGCGCGATGAGATTGATGAGTTTAAGCTCAGCGAGTTGTCATTGATGCCCGAAGGCCTTGAGAAGCAACTGTCTCAGCAGGATATTGTGGATCTGTTCGCCTTCATCACGCTCGATAAGCATCCGAGCGACAAGACCGCCAAGCGACTTCCCGGTGTGACCGCGGTGACTCCGCGTCAGAGCACGAACTCGGGTGACTTCGCAGCAATGGTTGCTGAAGTGCTGCCCGGGTTCGCAACCACTGCGAGCGGCGTCGATGGAGTGGCACTGCTCAACAACCACTTTGGCAAAGACAGCATCCTACGCACGCATCCGGTTAGCCGCGATGCTTCGTGCGTGTTAACTCAGAAGGTGGCAGTGCCCGCAGGCAAGAAGACGAAGGTGATTGTCGATGTCGCTCACGACCCGCGTGGTGACTGGCGACTGGTCATCCGAGGCAATGGCGAACGCCTGGCAGATGAAATGATCAGCAGGGAAACCTGCAAAGACGGCTGGCGCACGATCACCGCCGACCTCACGAAGTTTGCAGGCACCGAAGTCAAACTGGACCTGCTCAACCAAGCGAACGACTGGAGCTTCGAGTTCGGCTATTGGGGCGGAGTTCGAATCGTGAGTGAGTAAGGTCTCACGCGAAGGCGCGGAGTCGCGAAGGGTTAAGGATCCAGTCTTCTCTTGTCTTCTTCGCGGCTCCGCGCCTTCGCGTGCCATATCTGACGGACCCATCATGACAGAGAACGAGATCGGGAAGATCGTTGTCGATTGCGCACTTCCAAGTGCATACCAGGCTTGGCCCGGGGTTGCTGGAGTCTGTCTATGAAGTCGCGCTGGCTCATGAACTGAGAAAGCGAGGGCTCGCTGTCGAGCGGCAGGTTCCGATTCCAGTCGTTTATGACGGAATCCAGTTCGACGAAGGCTTCAGAGCTGATCTGGTTGTGGCGGGCTTAGTCATCATCGAACTGAAGTCTGTTGAGAGCGTGCATCCTGTTCACAAGAAGCAACTCTTGTCCTATTTGAAGCTGACCTACAAACGCCTCGGATACTTGATTAACTTCGGAGCGGAACTCATCAAAGACGGTTTGAGCCGCGTTTCTAACGGTGCCGCTGATTGGAAGACTGTTAGATTTGAGGTCTCACGCGAAGGCGCGGAGCCGCGAAGAAAACAGACGAAGACTGGAGCTTGAATCCTTCGCGGCTCCGCGCCTTCGCGTGAAACTCATTTTGGGGAATGACTCATGAGACTGTTCGTCGGCACGAGTGGGTATAGCTACAAGGAATGGAAGGGCAGCTTCTACCCGGAGAAAATCTCGCCGAAGGACATGCTGCCTTACTACTCGCAGCGATTCTCGACCGTTGAATTGAATAATACTTTCTATCGAATGCCGACTGTGAGCATAGCTGAGTCCTGGGCGCAACAAACGCCGGAGTGGTTTCGGTTCGTGCTGAAGACGCCGCAGAAGATCACTCATCACAAACGACTGAAGGATGTCGACGAGGAAATCAATCAATGCCTTGAGGCCGCTGCGGCGTTGAAGGGGCGGCAAGGGCCGTTGCTGGTTCAACTACCTCCCAACCTCAAGAAGAACGTCCCTCTGTTACAGGATTTCTTGCACAAGGTTGGCAAACGAGCCTCGTTGGCGTTCGAGTTCCGTCATGAGAGTTGGCTCGATGACGAGGTTAAGGAATGTCTCCGCCAGAACTCCTGCGTCCTCTGCACTGCTGATACGGACGAAGATCCGAATACAGAACTGATCAGTACCGCCACTTGGGGCTATGTGAGGTTGCGCCGTGTCAATTACACCAAACCAGCGCTGCGCAAGTGGCTCGATCGCATTCAGTCTCAGGGTTGGAGTGCTGCCTATGTATTTTTCAAGCACGAAGACGCCGGCACTGGCCCCAAGTTTGCAGCCAAGCTACTCGAACTCACTGCGCAGTAAGACCAGGAATCAACCATGACGATGGCACTCTCTCGACGTGAAGCTCTAGCGGTTGCCGCAGCGGCGTTCCTGCCAGCGGTTGTAAAGGCGGATGAATCGCCGAAAGTGGTTAGTCGTAAGCAGCGGTGGCGGATTGGGGTTTCGACGTATTCGTTTTGGCACTTCAAGGGGGAGCCGGTCGCCATCGAAGATTGTCTCGAACAGGCGGCGGAGATGGGGTTTGATGGCGTGGAGATTCTGCACGTCCACATGGAAGAAGCGGCGAAGGCCAAAGGCGGCAAGGTCGATCCTCCATATCTGCGACGTATCAAGCAGCGAGCGTTTGCGTTGGGCTTGGACCTGATGGGCTTCTCGACGCATCAAGGCTTCGTGACTCCTGATGCGGAGAAACGCAAGGCCAACATCGGGCACACGGAACGGTGCCTCGAACTGGCGTACGAGTTGGGTATTCCCACCATTCGAGTCAACACGGGTCGCTGGGGGACATCGAGGAACTTCGACGAGCTGATGGCCAACAAGGGCATCGAGCCGCGTTTGCCCGGCCATACCGATGACGAAGGTTTTGAATGGGTGAACGACAGCTTTCAGAAGCTGTTACCCAAGGCTGAAAGTTGCGGCGTGGTGATGGGACTGGAGAACCATTGGGGGTTGGGTCGTGACGCTGCCGGCGTCTTGCGAGTCGTCAACGCGATCAAGTCGCCGTGGCTGAAAGTGACGCTCGACACCGGCAACTTCCTGGAAAACTCGTACGAACAGATGGCCGCCATCGCTCCGCAGGCCGTGCTCGTGCAGGCGAAGACATATCCCGGCGGCGGCGAGTGGTATTCGCTCGATATCGACTACTCGAAGGTTGCTTCCATTCTGCAAGCAGCCAACTATCGCGGCTACATCTCCTTGGAGATGGAGGGCAAAGAAGCTCCCGCGACGGCTGTGCCGAAGAGTCTGGAATCGCTGCGCCGTGCATTTGGGTGAGCTGATCTGGCCCGGCTCGCAAGGACGAACTACGAGCTGAAATTCGACTCAGCGAACGGTTAACTCCCGACAGCGAACTGCGGTTATCTCTGCGCAATCCCGTGTAGGAATTGCACAGAGATGAAGTTCGCTGAGGACGTTCGATGGCTCGCGCGGAGAACAGATCGAGTTGCTTCTGGCTTCTACTGCTGCCTCTGTCTGTCGTTTGGACACAGGTAGAAGCGCTCAGTCCCGTATCACAACTCGTCGCGGTCTCGGTTTCCCTCTTGCTGATGATCAAACTCATCACGGAGCGCGACTTCATCCTGCGGCACCCACAGAACCTGAGATTTCGCGACAGGCTGGCGTGGTATGCACTGTGGCCGGGCCTAGACGCGCGAGCCTTCTTCGTTCGTGGCGAGGCAAAGACAAATTGCTCGTTGGAATGGACCTGTGCGGTAAGCAAGTTCGCGCTCGGAGTTGTGCTGCTGTGCGGTGTGGCTCCGCGATGCCTGGTCATCAACGATCTACTGGCCGGCTGGGTCGCGATGACGGGGCTGATCTTCGTCTTTCATTTCGGCAGCTTTCACCTGGCAGCCTTGGTGTGGCGACGGATGGGGCGAGATATCACACCCATCATGCACATGCCCGTAGCCGCGACGTCGCTCAGTGAGTTCTGGAGCAAACGCTGGAATCTGGCGTTTCGAGACTTCGCTCATCGCTTTGTGTTCAAGCCGGTTGTGCAGATGCGGCATCCGCAACTCGCTTCGTGGGCCGTGTTCGTGTTCTCCGGATTGGTGCATGAACTCGCGATCTCGATGCCGGCCAAAGGCGGCTACGGGTTGCCGTTCGCTTACTTCGCTCTGCAAGGCTGCGGGGTGTGGCTTGAGCGTCACATCCCGAGTTTGACTGATGGGCGCCATCCGATTCGAGGTTGGTTGTTTACAGTGGCGTTTACCACTCCAGCCGCGTTCTGGTTGTTCCATCCCGCGTTTGTCCGTCGGCTCATTCTCCCGTTGATTGGAAGCTGAAATGGACGTGCTCGAAGTGCTGATTCAAATCTCTGGCGTCCTGCATGTGGGAACGCTGCTGGGGAGCGCCCAGGTTCCGAAAGAACTTCGGTTTCGCGAGGAGTTGCCGAAGTTGCCCTTACTGCTGCAGCACTGGATTCTCACTGCTGGCGGGTATGTCGTGCTCAACCTCATCGCCTTTGGAATCATCTCGCTGACGTGTGCGAGTGATCTCATATCCGGCACTCGACTGGCTCGCGGTTTCTGCGGATACGTGGCGATCTTCTGGCTCTGCCGCTTGCTGATCGGCTTGTTCGTGTTCGATGCCAAGCCTTACCTGCGCAATACCTTTCTCACCATAGGCTATTACGGACTGACGGCAGTCTTCACCTGGCACGTGCTGGTCTTCGGAGCTGCGGCGCTGCTTCCCAAGTGACCTTCGAGGCCGCCGTGTGGAACCGTCGGATGCGACCAACGAAACCGCCACTACCAAAGCCAGCGGTGGCGGCGCGTCTAGACGATGGCGATTGCACGGCACCAGCCGGCGCTGGCGGCTTTGATTTTCACGGGCAGGCATGACACCCAGAAGCCGAAGGGGCGTGGGATCTGGTCCAGATTCGCGAGTTTTTCAATCTGGCAATACTCGCGTGTGATACCAGCGAAGTGCGCAGGCCAGATCCAGCGGCCATCTCCGGTGCGGCGATAGTCGGCCACCATATCTTTGAACGGTCGATCGAGCGTGTAAGCATCGATGCCGATGACTTTCACTCCGCGTTCGCAGAGCCAGAGCACCGCTTCGCGCCCCAAGCCTGGTTGTCGAAAGTAGTCAGGTGATTGAATGCGCTTGTCGGCTCCGGTTTGGATGAGCGCGATGTCGAGCGGCTTAAGCTGATAGCCGATGCGATCAAGCGCCTGCTGCAGATCATCCGGCACAATGAGGTCGCCGGGTTGTTTGTGTCGCATGTCGAAGAGCACGCCGGGCGCAAAGCACCACTCGAGCGGCACTTCGTCGATCTTCTTGGCGGGCTGACCTTCCGCAGTGCGAGCGTAGTGGTAGGGTGCATCTACATGCGTGCCCGTGTGGGTGATCATCTTCACTTCTTCAATCGCCCAACCTTCACCCGCTGAATACACGAGATCGTCCGGCTTGATGCCGAAGAACTGCTGCATCTGAGCCAGTCCTTCGTGTTGATGCTCGATGTACTTGATCGAACCCGGCAGCGGTTCGCTGACCGCGTTGTCTTCCAATGGGACACTGAGATCGATCAGCCTGGCGCCCTGAAACATGGGGAGTGCGGTCCTGACTTGAGGTTCGGCAGAAAACAAAGTCGAGTTTCAAAGCATCCGCCTTCTGCCAGACTGCGGATTGACATGAAGACGCGGATCTTAAAGGACAACACGTTGATGACGGCCAGTGACATCATCGCGGAATTTGAACGGTTGATTCGACGCGATCCGGGTGGACGTGGATTGCTGGGCCCCGACGCGGAAACAGGGCTCGGTCTGGGTGAACTCGCAGGGGCAGCTCAACTCCTGGTCAATGATTCTCATTCGGTGTGCCTGGTCACAGGCTTCTTCATTCCGATGGCTCAGCCGACTGCTGAGGAGCCTCGCGGCTACGCGGAAACCGATGGCCCCCTGGGCACTGCACTGCTCGCCAGCGTGCTGCACAGCATGGGTCGATCAGTGCGCGTGGTGACAGATGAGAACTGCGGCCACGTCGTACGAATCGCTGTGTCCGCCTTGGGCCTTGATCCTGCCTGCGTGCTGGTCGCGCCTCTGCAATCGTCTCAATGGAGAGAAGACTTCTGGTCGAGCGGGTTTGGCCGCGATCTGGGAACATTGATCGCCATTGAGCGCGTCGGCCCTAGCCATACTTCGGAATCGTTTTCGCGGACATACGCAGATCAAGCAAAGCGAGCTGAGTTCGCAACCGCCGTCGATGAAGCAGACCGCGGTCATTGCTTCAACATGCGCGGGCTCAACATTGATGAATTCACCGGCGACCTGCACAAGCTGTTCGATGAGTTCCGGGTGCATCACCCTCAAGGCCACACCATCGGAGTAGGCGATGGCGGCAATGAGATCGGCATGGGGCGTTTTGCCTGGGCCGAACTGCGTCGTCGGCTGCCACCAGCAGTCGGGGCAAAGATTCCCTGCCGCATTGCGGCTGATCGCACCATCCTCGCAGGGACCAGCAACTGGGGTGCGTATGCACTCGCCGCGGCGGCGTGCGTCTTGACCAGCCAAACTCGCTTGCTGAAGCCGCATACGACTCAGAGTCAGCTGGATTGTCTGGAGAGTATTGTGCGAGATGGCCTTGCCGTGGATGGGGTCACCCGACGGCAGGAAGCAACTGTGGATGGATTACCGTTCCTGACCTACATCCAACCGTGGTCTGGTATCTTGCGGTTGGTCAGCGAATGGGAAGCGTCGGCAGGAGCGTAGTATCGCAGAACAGGCGGGAAGCAAGTGGCGGCAGGCTTGATACAGCCTTAATTGACTTCGCGGGTCATTGTCTGAGCTGTAGAGCTCATGCTCTCACTCAAGAACTGTGGTTTGCTGGGCAGGTTGCCGTCCGCGAGTTCAATGCGGCGAATCGAGTCACCGTTCGCCTGCTGTTCTTCCAGGACCAACATCGCTCGCAACACGTCACGGCGATTGACCTGACCGATCAGGCGGCCGCCTTCAATGACCGCCACGCGGCTGTGACAACTGTCTCGGAAGATTCCCGCAATGTCTTCCAGCTTCGCGTCCGGACTCAGAACCATCATGCTGCGGCTCATCACGCGAGTGACGGATGCTGTCGGTTCCATCCTCAGCAGCTTGGCCTTCAGCAGTGCGTAGTCCGTCACGGTGCCTACGAGACGGCCCGTCATGTCTCGCACGTACACTTCGCTGAATGCTCGATCGAGCAGGACGTTGGTGGCATCGCCGATTGACGCGGTCTCTTCCAACGTAACCAGCTCCAGCGACATCAGATCACGCACGGTGACTTGCATAGCGGACTCCCACGATGGTTTGTGGCCCGTGACAGTTCACGTTCGTGCTTGAATCCTAGGTCGCAAATCATCGTCGCGCCGGCCTTTCAGGAAAGGCAGTTCGCGCTGGCGGCGAAAACGTATTGGATCAAAACAATCGTAAGGGCTCTGCAGAAGATGCTGACGGCAGGGTCGCTACGATCGCTATATTCCTAAGCAGGTCGTATGAGGCACAGTAACTCGTCAGCGTCATCGAATGGTTCGCCGCTGAGCTGGTTCTTGAGCCTGCAGCACGTCCGCTGTTGATTCTAATTCTTACTGAGGACGAGTTGACCCAACCAACGTCGGACACTCGATCCTCGGAGACGCACCCAAATGACACACTTCTTTTCGAACCGTTATTTCTGGACCGTTCTAATCATCGCAGGATCATTGGCCAAGCTGTCCGCCCAGGAACCGCGCGGCCGCGATACGCAACTTGAAATTCAACCCGCTTCGAAGCGGCTCGCCCGCCCAGCTGCACCTCGTTCTGAGCGAAATCTAACAATCCCACTGACGAACGAAGAAATCCAAGAGCAGCGTATTACGCAATTAGAAAAACAATTGCGCGACGTGAGCGAGCGATTGGCTTGTACCGAATCGCGCCTCGCGCGCTATGAGTGGGCCTTCACGAAGAAGAAGTCGATCGTACGCTGAGGCGGTGCTGCGAACAGCTGGTCTCATTACGACTTCGCTCGGCGAACGGGTTGGCAGACGGGGCAATAGAAGGTGGAACGCTGAGCCTGCACGATCCGCACGACTCGTCCGCGGGAGCATGTGAGGCAAAGTTCATCTTCGCGATCGTAGACGCGATGAGCATTCTGATAGCCGCCCTGTTTATTAAGTGCATTGCGGTAGGTGCCGTCGCTCAGTGTTGAGCCTTCATACTTGATAGCGGTCTGCAGGACATCCAGAACAGCGACAGTCATGCGATCGATCTGAGGCCTCTTGAGCTGCTTCGCTGATGCCAGCGGGGAGATCCTGGCCAGATGCAGGATCTCGCTGGCATAGAGGTTACCGATCCCGGCAACTCGCTTCTGATTGAGCAGAGCGACCTTGATCGCTGTTGAAGTGCTGGCACAAACCTCGACCCAATGCTGAGCGGTCATTTCGAGGGCGTCGCGGCCAAGCTGCTCCACGCCCATCAGCTGTTCGAGTCGTTCAGCCGAGAGCAGGCGCAATGTGCCCAATCCACGGCGGTCCCAGAACTGCAGCCTGGGAACGGAACCTGAATCAGCGAACAACCATTCATATCGCAGATGATCGGGATCGGGCGGCGCGTCGATCAGCATCAGTCCCGTCATTCGCGGTTCGATGACGAATGCCTCACCGGAAGTCAGTTTCAGAACCACCCGCTTCGCTCGCCGCACTACCTCCGTAATCGTCTGGCCACGGACCCGACGAGCGATCTCGCCAACTGAAGGCTCGATTGTCATGGGCCGGCAATCACATGGACACGCGCGGAACTCTGCAATGCGACGCCCCTGCACATGCGGACGAATGCCTCGCACCATCGTTTCAACTTCGGGCAACTCGGGCATTTCTTCAGCGTCTCCATCTCTCAGTCGTCGTACGGAACCCTCGTGTGTGAAAGCGATTCTCGGTGGCCTCGGCAGCGAAGCATAGGCTGAACGCTCCTGTTCGCGGCATATCTCTATCGCGTGACATCGCACCTACGCCCGGTGTTGGCGATGACTCAAACAGTTCATCGAGCCGCAGTCACTCGCTGGCCTTTCTGGCGAGGACCAGTTGTCATTCCACCCGCTTCAAGGTTTCATCGAAAGGACGGAGTGATGCTCATTCGACTTGAACATTCGCGACGCGGGTTTATTGCGACATTGATCGGTCTGGTTGTGGGATCAAGCGGTCTCGCGGTCGCGGCCAATCCGCAGACGGCGCGGGCTCAGAAATTCATCGATGGTTATCTGGCCAAGATGCGCCCGATCGAAAAATCCGCTGCGATTGCCTGGTGGAACGCGAACACATCTGGCAGCGAAGACGACTTCAAGAAGAAGGAAGAGGCTCAGAACCGGATTGATGCCGCTCTGGCCGACCCGGCGGCCTTTCGCGAGCTGAAGACCATTCGTGAGCAGGCGGGGATCGATGATCCGCTGGTCGCGCGCCAGATCGATGTGCTGTATCTCAGCTATCTGGAAAAGCAGGTCGATCCGCTGCTGCTGCGCGAGATGAGCGCGCGAGCCAACGCGGTCGAAAAGGCCTTCAACGTCTATCGGGCGAAGGTGGATGGCAAGGAACTCAGCGACAACGACGTCCGCAAGGTCATGAAGGAATCCAAGAGTTCCGAAGAGCGTCGCAAGGCGTGGGAAGGCAGTAAGGGCGTCGGTGCGCTGGTTGAGAAAGACCTGAGGGAACTGGCCCGACTGCGCAATCAAGCGGCGTCACAGTTGGGCTTTGGCAACTATCATCAACTCATGATGCACCTGGCCGAACAGGATCAGGGCCAGGTGATGAAGCTCTTTGATGAGCTGGACGAACTCACGCGCGAGCCATTCCGTAAGGCGAAGGCAGAGATTGATGAGCGCCTCGCCGCACACTGCAACATCAAGGTCGAAGAGCTGCGACCGTGGCACTATCACGATCCGTTCTTCCAGGAATCTCCGGCCGTGTTCGGAGCGGATCTGGATGCCGTCTACGAAAAGCAGGACATCCTGAAGCTGTGCAGCACGTTCTACGCGGGCATCGAATTGCCCATTGATGACGTGATCAAACGCAGTGACTTATTCGAGAAGGCCGGCAAGAGCCCACACGCCTTCTGCACCGACATCGACAAGGAAGGCGACGTGCGTGTGCTGGCAAATGTTGTTCCCAGCGAACGCTGGATGGACACCATGCTGCATGAACTCGGACATGCGGTGTATTCCAGCAAGAACATTCCGCAAACAGTGCCATATCTCGTTCGCGATGCGTCTCACATCCTGACGACCGAAGGCATCGCCATGATGTTCGGTCGCTTGGCCAAGAACGGCGAATGGCAGCTGGCGATGCAGATCGCTCCAGCAGATCCGGCAGCGCGCAAGAAGCTCAACGACGATGCAGCGCGGGTCTTGAGGAATCAGCTCTTGATCTTCTCGCGCTGGTGCCAGGTCATGCTGCGTTTCGAAAAGGGGCTCTATGAGAATCCCGAGCAGGATCTGAACAAGCTGTGGTGGGATCTCGTCGAGAAGTATCAATTGCAACATCGGCCCGAGGGGCGAAACGCTCCGGACTATGCCAGCAAGATCCACATCGTCGCCGCGCCGGTCTACTACCACAACTACATGATGGGCGAGTTGTTCGCGTCGCAGCTGCATCATGCGATCACGCGCGATGTGGCCAAAAGCGATAAGCCTCGCAGCGTGGTTTATGTCAATGATCCGCGCGTCGGAGCGTTTCTGAAGCAGAAGGTGTTCGCCCCCGGGCGAACGCTGAGCTGGAACCAGCTCACCAAGTTTGCGACCGGCGAAGAGCTGAATCCCAAAGCCTTCGCTGCAGACTTCAAGCCATAAGAGCAGAGCGAGGATTCACGAACGGGAGCTTGGACTTCAAGCTCCCGTTCATGGAGTCCATCCGCCATCACGTGCTAGACGCAACGGCCGGTTATGACTGCGCTAAGTAAGTACGTTTTGAATTTGATTGAGCGTTGAGAATGCAGACTCAGACATTCATGGGATTGGCGATTGCAGCGTTGAGCGTCCTCGGATTGACTCGTGCAACAGTGATCCTGCGAGCTTCGAACATGGCTCGAAAGCTGGCTGAAAATACGAGCTCCGCCCGAGCGTTGCTGGTCGTGCGCGGGTTGCTCATGGCGGCGATTGCGTTTGGACTGGCTCTGGCTGCGGGCTTGATCAACCCACGGGTGTGAGCCGTAAGGACCAGCGATATCTGGCAGGCCCCGAACGCTAAAGATGTTCTACGTCCTCGATGCTTAGTGCCCCGACGCTGTTCGCCCCCTGGTGACCTCGGAGTGATGCACTTCGCGGTGCTGAATCCAGTTCGGCATCAGGGAGCCGGCCAACATCCCGACGAGCGACGCGGCCAAGCCGTAGAGTTGAGGAGGAACTGTTCGCCAGACTTCCTGACTCTCTTCTTCATGGAACTTGAACATGAAGCCAAGCCAGATCGAAACACCCAGCAGGATTGAAAACACTGCTCCCTGAGTAGTGGCTCGCTTCCAGTAGATGCCGAAGACCAGCGGCACGAAGGCGACGACGAGCGTCACGCTGTAGCCCGCTTCGACCATCTCGTACATGGTTTGATTGCCCTTCACCGACATCGTCGTGGCCACAATGGCGACCAGCACCAACAGGCTGCGCAGCGTCATCAACATCGCTCGGTCTGTGAGTTTCAGTCGCTGCAAGAAGACTCGCAGCACGTTCTCGGTCAGCACGCTGGCGGGCGCGAGTAGCGTGCCGCTGGCGGTCGAAAGGATGGCCGACATCAAGGCGCCGAAAAACAACACCTGACACCACATTGGAGTCGCACTCAGCACCAGCTTGGGCAGAATCTGTTGCACCTCTCGAGCGTCCTCCGACGCAAACGACTGGACGAGGGCGGGGTCGATGATCAATGCCGAATAAGCGATGAACATCGGCACGAACGCGAAACAGAAGTAGAAGATTCCGCCGCCAGCCGTGCCGATCAGCGCTGTCTTTTCATCCTTGGCGCTGGTCACTCGCTGAAACACGTCTTGCTGGGGAATTGACCCTAACGCCAACGTGATGAACTGGCCGATGGCAACCAGCCACGCCGACGTCGTTAAATGCGGGAAGAGATCCAACTTGCCTTCTTTAGCTGCGTGCTCCAGCACGACGTCGAAGCCACCGGCCCGCTGACCCATCAAAGCGGCGACCAGAATCAGCCCGGCAACGATCGCCACGGTTTGAATCACGTCGGTCAGCGCGACGGACCACATTCCACCAAACATGGTGTAGACCGTGACAATGGCCGCTCCGACCACGATCGACTCGTTGAGCGAGAGATATTCAGGAAAAAGGACATTGATCACCAAACCCAGCGCCGACAATTGGGCACTCGTCCAACCCAGATACGAACTGGCAATGCCCAGCGACGTGATGACCTCCACGAACTTGCCGTACCGCAAGTGGTAGTAGTCTCCGATCGTCAGCAGTTCCAATCGATAAAACGTCTTCGCAAAGAAGAACGCCACCAGACACAGGCAAACTGACGCTCCAAACGGATCACCGGACACGGCTCCAAGTCCGTCCTTAGCAAACGTCGCCGACACAGACAGCACCGTTTCCGCGCCGAACCAGGTCGCGAAGACGCAAGCGAAGTTCATGTACAGCGGCAGCGACCGCCCCGCGACCATGAAGTCCTTCGAGTCCTTCACTCGCGTCGCCGCCCACAACCCTACGGCGATCGTGGCGATCATGTACACAATCACGCAAAGAACCAGCATCGTCAGCTCCCCAGGGAATCTCTTTTCTCAGCCACCTAGCGCCGGCGGGATTATTGAAACGTTTTGGATGTTCACAACCCAAATCGAACCCACAGAGGCGGACTTATTCGGGCCGGGAAAGTGAGCACCTGACTGTCGTGGCGTTTCGCAGAACCGCCACAGGGACTCCCCACAGGGCTGAACACGCCAAGTAAATCGCGATGCATTTGCTCCTCTCGCTCCGGTCTATCAAGGAGAGTGGCCTGGAGTGAGGCCGACGTTCGCCTTGCCCCTCAACCGGCTTGACGACCACCTTCTCGCCTTGCGAAGAGGGAGAAGGAATCGAGACCACATGGCGTTAAAGGACCACTACATCCAGCGAGTGCTAGTTCTTCGCGGCGGCTTTCTTCTTGGCCAGCTGCTCTTTGTATTCGGCGATGTACGTTTCTGGGTCTTCGTTGAAGGCGTCGCGGCAACCGGTGCAGCAAACGTAGTAGGTCTGCCCTTTGTGGCTGACCTGAATGGTTCCAGCACCGCCGGTAACAATACAGACCGGGCCTGTTTGTTCGGACGACGCCAGCTTCGCACCTTCGCGCGTGTAACCGACCTCGCCGATGCGTGAGTACAACGACTGCGACTCGCGACGCTGTTCGTAGAGCACCAGCAGGCGGATGTCGCTGAGCTGTCTCATCGTGACCTTGGAGACTGTTCCATCTGCCGCAGGCTTAGATTCCAGAACCAGCGAGTCCTTGTCGAACTGACCGGCGTAGTCTCGCTTGGATCCGTCGGCGAATTCTGCAGTCAGAGTGACGTCCTTAGTTTTTGGATCCCAGCCGATCAGGGCCGTCTTGATGTGCTTGGCGTCCTTGACGCGGTACTCGATCCCCGCAGTCTTCTTGTCAATCTTCCAGACGAACTCACTGTTCTCGCGCCAGGCACCGCTGTTGGAGTTCCGTTTGATCTGTCCTACGCCCTTCCAGCCGCCGATCAGCGAGTTGAAGCGGGCCAGGCCCTCGCGGGCGTTCGTCGGTTGAGGCAAATCCGTCGTGGCCTCTTTATCTGCACGAGTGGCATCAGTAGCCACGCACAGCAGCAACGCCATACCGGCAATCATTCCCAGGAAACTTCGGCGCATGGTAAGTCCAGCGAAAAGATTAGGGTGAAATCTGTAGTGACGTTGTTGCCGCCGCACCTCGGCAAATGCAAGCGATCTGCCTTGAGCATCCGCGGTTTGTCCACCGCGAAGTTTCGTCAACGCCAACTACCGCAGACGGAACTGGAGATTTCAAAAAAAGTCTCGCCAAATGATTTGGGCTCGGTAGACTGCCCAGCGGCCCTGTATCCACTGACAAGGAATTCAGGAGGGACGAATAATGGCTCGTCGCATGAAAGCTCGCGTTGATTCGGGTCATGCCGTAGCCGGTCCTCGAGGGTTGGAAGCCTTCGTCGACCCCGTTCAGAGTTCGCTCGACTCTGCGACGCTGGAGATTGCTCACGAGGAGCACCTGACACTCGAACCGCATCAGCTTGAGTGTGACGTAAAGCGTAAGCTGTTGGCTCAAACCGAAGTGGTGTTCTCATCACTTGTCGTTCGACGAACCCCCAGCGGTATCTGCCTGCAGGGAGTGGTCGAGTGTGGAAGCTCCGGCATCGACGTGTGCTCCCTAGTTCGCCAACTTGCCGGAGTTGAAGTTCTAAGCCAGCTTGTGATGCATTCGAGAGCGCCTGAGTCGCAATTGGTCGCCACCGAATGTGTTAACTGAAGTTAGCGCTTCGATGCTCGGATTGCCCCCTGCTGTTGGCGTTTTGCTGATCAGCGACGCTCGATCGTCGCCGCCATCAGAACGGTGCCCCTGTCAAAACACGCTAAAAACACTCAGGCAGTGCGGGTTTGAAGTCGCTTCCCGCGTGCTGCATGGCGATTATGGCAGCGCGGCCAAGCTCTTCGTCTGCTGGCATGAGCCGTGCTGAGTTGAAATTCGTAGTACTTAGCGGCGCAGGAGTTGCGCCCGGTGGTGGCTTCCCAAATCCCGGTAACCTGCATGCAGCGCGCTGCTCGCCAATCTGAAACAACGTCCCGTCGTCGCGGCATTGCGACGATCTGGATTGTCCTGACTTTGCCCGCGCTAGCGACGCTGCTCGTCGTGTTGATGGATGTCTCGAACGTCTGGCTGGCGAAGACTGAACTCAAGAACGCGATGGATGCGGCTGCCCTGTCCGGAGCGAAGACTTGGGGCGAAGGCGGCTCGACGCTGACCGCCCGACTGGCCGCTCTGAATGCGTCCAATACCAACACGGTGCTGGGAACAACGATCACTCTGGATATCGCCGAGGGTGGCTGTGCCAACGGGAATACTTCGAGCTCTGGCGAAATTGTGCTGGGGATTATCAACGACCCCGGCACTGTTCTGGAATTCAACTGCAATACAACCCCCAACTGCGGCGCCGGGATTCCTTACGGAGTCAGAACTCGCAAGACGCTACAGATCTCCAGCGTAGCTTCGTCGCTGTTCGGTTTCACGATCGGCCCGTATGACGTCACAGCCGAGTCGTACGCTCGCTATGCTTGCCCGAGTGGGCCGCCACAACTGGTGCGTGTTGAGTCCGTCGTCTGCACGTGCCCGTAGTTCGATGAGCGGATGGCCCCGGAAAGCGCCCCTGACCTGTCGTCAGAAGACAAGATGTCATTGCCGTCGATTGAAGAGGAAGCTCCTGCGCCGGGCGCATTGATGCGAGCGAGGCTCACGCTGGTACTCGCCTCCATTCTGTGGAGCATTGGCGGGTTGCTGATGAAGTGCCCGCCGCTGGCCGAGATCCCGTTGAACGCCCGCGGTCCTCTACTCGCCTGCCTGCGAACTTTGTTCGCGGGACTGTTCTTTCTGTTTCTCGTCTCCCGTGAACGCATGCGTTTTCGCTGGGGTCTGATTCCAACAGTCACCACGTTCGCGCTGATGAACGTGTCTTATGTGCTGTCGGTGACGATGACCTCAGCAGCCGCTGCGATCTTCCTGCAGTTCACCAGCACGGTCTGGGCGGCATTGATGGGCGTGGTGGTTCTGAAAGAGCGGCTGGACCGCACAACGCTCATTCCTCTGGCCGGAACGTTGGTCGGTATTTTCTGGATTGTGTCCTCGCATCATTCGCCCGATCAGTTCTGGGGCAACGTGCTGGGGCTGGCGAGCGGCGTCTTCTACGGCGGAGTCGTGGTCTCGTTGCGGGCGATGCGGCGCGAAGACTCCATGTGGTTGATTTCGTTGAACCAACTTGGCGCCAGCCTGCTCGTCATGCCGTGGGCCATGACTGTTGATTACCACTTAAGTGCGACTCAGTGGGCTCTGATCTCGTTCTCAGGAGTCGTCCAGATGGCGATTCCTTACCTGCTGTTCGCGCGCAGTGTCCGAGTCGTGAAAAGCTCGGAAGCTGCGCTTATCCCGGTGCTGGAACCAATTCTGAACCCCATCTGGGTCTGGCTGGCCTGGGGCGAGGAAGTAGATTCCAGCATCTTGCTCGGTGGAGCGTTAATCCTCGGCACGCTGATCATGAAGTACACGCTCGACGCGTGGTTGGCCAAACGGCAGTCACCTGAACCCGCAGCACATGCCGCAGACTGACGGCAAGATTCTCAGGCTAGAAAACACACAGGCACCGAGTTCACAAAGGGAGCCCACGCTCTGGCCCCTCAGTGGTCTCTGTTCCTCTGTGTTTCAAATCCTTGCGCCTGGATCGATCCAAAGTCACTTAGTGACCGCCCGCCATCCCCTTCGGATCAGCGTGCATCCAGCGAACCAACAGCGGAGAGATGACCAGCAGCACGACTCCTGATGCCAGTCCCGCAATGGCGATCTGGCCAAAGACGTCTCCGTAGACATGTACGGTTTCCAGCGGCACCGGGATCGTGTTCTCGCCGCCGCCTTCGCCGTGGCCAACGCCTGTGAGCTCGGCGATCAGGCCGGCAAGGAAGTTCGAGAAGGCTGTTGCCAAGAACCAGGCTCCCATGACCGTGCTCACCATGCGAGCGGGCGAGAGCTTGGTGACCATCGAAAGTCCCACAGGGGACAGGCACAGCTCGCCGGTGGTATGCAGAAAGTAGCCGAGCAGCAGCCAGCCGACGGCCACGAAACCGAAGTTCGTGGCGCCTTCAGCTCCCAGCCACAACGCTCCGAATCCGAGACCGAGCTGCATCAGGCCGAGAGCAAACTTCACGGCAGCGTTTGGTTCCATGCCGCGTTTGCCGAGGAAGCTCCAGATCATGCTGAACACCAGACCGAACGTGACGATGCAGATCGGATTCGTCGCCTGGAACACGCTGGCCTTGATTTCGGTGCCGCCAACTTTCATGCCGACCAGTTCCTTGGTTACGGTCACGTTCGTCAGTTTAGCGGTCGTCACTTCGCCGGATGCTTCGCCTTCGTGGCCGGAACCGCTCGCAGCGTTCTGGGCCTCTTCCACTTTCGTGAGTGTCCAAAGTTTGCCGTCAATGGTGCGTCCGCAGAGCGCCGACGTGACGGGAACTTCGGGTAGCACCTTCCCGACATCAGCTTCAGTCAGCACTGTTGCCCCGACAATACGGTCGACATTCCGATCGGCGAAGTTGTTAAGCGAACTGCCCGCTTGCTCGAAGAACGCCCAGAAGAGCATGGAGAAGAACATCAGGATCATGACGACGAAGAGTCGTTCACGTTCCACTTTCTGGGCTCGCAGAGCATCCACCAGCAACAGCAGCAGAGCGAGTCCGCCGAAGAAGCTGAGCATGTATCCGGCGATGGTCTTGTATTGAACCAGGAAGGCGAAGACGCCGGCGGCCAGTGCGGTACCCACATAGACAGCCAACCCCTTTGACAGCGGAAAGCCCGGAAACAGCGGCTCAGAAATGCGACCGGGTTCTTTGGGAGCACCGAGATCGCTCGGCAACCCACCGCCGGCCAGTGCAGCTATAGCAACAGCAGCCGCCACCAGGAGTCCAATACCGACGGGCGCATTCACGCCGAGCATCAGCATGTCGCTCCTGCCGATCCATGCCATGCCAGCGGCTGTACTCAACGCAGTCAGACCAATCAGGATCTGAGCAGCCCCGCGATTCGCTACGAACGTGGCCAACCCAGCCAGCATACCGATAGTGGCCAACCCGAACCCGTAGTGCCACCCGAAGGTTTCACCCACATAGCCACAGATCAGGGGCGACATCGCGGCCCCGAGATTGATGCCCATGTAGAAGATTGTGAAGCCGCCGTCCCGTTTGGAACTGCCCTGCGGATACATCGACCCGACCATCGTCGAAATGTTCGGTTTGAAGAACCCGTTGCCGCAGATCAGCAGCGCCAGAGCCACCGAGAAAGCATTCTTGTCTTCGATGGTCATCAGCAGGTGACCCGCCGCCATCAGCATGCCACCGAGGATCACGGAGCGCCGCGGGCCGAGCAGCTTGTCGGCCAGCATGCCACCGATGAATGGTGTCGCGTAGACCAACGCCGTGTAAGCGCCGTAGATGCCATAAGCCTCTTTGTCGCCCAGCTTCATGAAGCCCTTGGTCATATAGAAGATGAGCAAGGCTCGCATGCCGTAGTAGGAGAACCGTTCCCACATCTCGACGAAAAACAGCACGAACAAGCCACGCGGGTGACCGAGGAACTGATCTTTGATTTCGGTGAGGCCTTGATCGTCCGACGCGGCTGGCGAGTTGCTCATGGGAGACGTCTTTCTCAATGAAAGTCATGACGATGATTCACGACCGAGCGACCCGCAAAGTACGGAGGTTCCGCGCGTTCGTCGATCCAACCAAGGCAGCGAATGCTGACGATCCAATCGCGATTTCTCGCGCGGCAAGCTCCCCTCGCCCCTTTGGGGAGAGGGGCCGGGGGTGAGGGGCGACGCTAGCCGTGTCACCTTTCCCGCCTGCCTTGATCTCGAGTAGGACGGACAATCCTGTCCGTCGAAGCTGAGGCGGACAGGATTGTCCGCCCTACAAGCTGTTTGCAGCAACGACTATTGGCGGCGCTGATAACCAGCCGGGCGCACGCCGTCTTCTTCGTCCTTCAGGCCGGTGCTGGGACGCAACGCGCCGCCGACACCGATAATCTCGGGATGCCGCGCGACTTTGTCGGAGAAGACTCGCATGTCCTTGAGAATCGGGTCGAGGTTCGTCAGCAGCACCGACAACGCGGCGGCGGATCGTTCCAGATCGCGATAGAGGTTCGGGTCCTTCATCATGCGTTGCAGCGAGCCGTCCGACTTGCCGGCGACTTCGGCGAGCGTTCGCAACTCGCCGGTCATGGCTTCCAGATTGGCCAGGCTGTGATCCAGTCGCACGACAATCGACGTCGTGTGCTTCGCAAGCGGCTGAGTGACCCCCTCAATGTTCTTCAGGTTGTTGTTGATCGTGCCGACCGTGCCGCGCATCGCGACGATCGTCTGCTGAGTTTCGTTCACCAGCACCGGCAGGCCCGCCAGAGCCTTCTTCAAGTTAGCATTCGTCTCGGGATCGCCGATCACGCGGTTGGCGTTATCAAACGCCTTCGCGGCGCTGCTCATCGTGTGCGTGAATTCATCGAGCGACTCAGCGGTCCGTTCGATGACCGTATCCAGATTGCCTCGATTCGTTTCGACGAGGCCGTTGAGATTCCGGGCGACCAGTTGCCATTCGCGGCTGGTAGCCGTCATCGAGATCATCGCTTCCGAGAGTTGTCGTTCGGTGCGACGAGCCAGTTCCGTAAGGTCAAAGACGGGCATGCCATCGACGACGCTCTTGCGATCGAACGGCTGGTCGCTCTTGCCGGGCGAGAACTCGACAATCGAATCGCCCAGCAGCGACTGCTGCAGCATCGGGATTGAGTCCGCTCGCAGTTGATATTTTTCGTCGATCGCCAGAATGACCAGCACGCCTCCGCGCTGATTGTCCAGCATGACCTCTTTGACCTGACCGATCGGAATGCCGTTCATGCGCACGGGCGATCCGACCAGCACGCCGGGTGCGGCTTCGAAGTGCGTAATCACGTCGTAGCGTTTCGCGAGCATCGCTCGGAACTCACCGAACTGAAAAAACATCGCGATCAGCACGGCCATCGCGGCCAGCACGAACAGTCCGACGCGGAATTGAAATTTGCGATCGTTCATAGATAGGTTCGTGATCGAAAAGAGTGATCGATGTCAGGGACGATGATTGGAATCGGTTACAACAGGGCGAGTTCCTGCATGCGTTCACCGGCCTCGCCGTACACGAACTGCGACACACGCGGGTCGGACGACGTAAACGCTTCTTCGGGCGTGCCCTCAAAGACAATCTGTGGCTCGTCCGGCTTCAGGCGAGTCAGCGGGTAGAACATCACCACCCGGTCGGCCACCTTCCGCACGGTCGACATTTCGTGAGTTACCACGATGCTCGTCACTGGCCGCCGATCGCGCGTCTTCTTGATGAGCGAGTTGATGACGTCCGTCATGATCGGGTCGAGACCCGTTGTTGGTTCGTCGTACAGAATGATGTCCGGCATCAGGGCTAATGCTCGTGCAAGGCCCACTCGCTTGCGCATACCACCTGAGAGTTCCGATGGCATCTTGAACGCCGCAGACGGAGGCAGGCCAACTTCCTTGAGACGTTCCAGCACGGTCTCATGAATGAAGTTCTGCGTCATGTGCGTATTCTGCCGCAGTCCGAATGCCACGTTCTCAAACACGTTCATGCTGTCGAACAGCGCGGCGCCTTGAAACAAGTAGCCAAAGCGCAAGCGATCGCGCACGAGTTCATCATCAGATCGACCAACGATCGACACGCCGTCCCAGCAGACGTCGCCATTACTCGGGGCCAGCAAGCCGACCAGCAACTTCATCGTGACGCTTTTGCCGCAGCCGCTTTCGCCGATCAGGCAGAGCGTTTCCCCCGCGCGAACCTTCAGAGAAATGTCGCGCAGGATGTAGTTCGACCCAAACTTACGAGAGACGTTGCGGAGTTCCAGAATCGGTCGGCCAGGGTCATCTCCAACGTAGGGTTCACTGAAAGGTTCGCGAGCAGCGACAGCGGTCATACGAAGCCTCCCATCGAACGCAGCGTTTCAATCATCACGCTGGCGGCTTCATCGGCGTAGATCACTCGATAGCCCGCCGAGAGTACCAGGCCGAGGAAGAAGTCCAGTCCCAGAATGACCACGAAGGACAGGACGAAAGAGTCGGTCGCAGCTCGTCCCACGCCTTCAGCACCTGATCCGCAGTTGAAGCCGCGATTGCAAGAGATCATGGCAATCGCCGCTCCGAAGAACATGCTTTTCATTAAGCCGCCACAGATGTCGTAGATCGTCACGTACTTGTTGGAGTGGTACCAATAGAACGTGCTGTCGATGTCCAACATGGTCACGCTCAGCAACCAGCCGCCGAGCACGCCGATCGCATCTGCGAACGCCGTCAGCATGGGGATCAGCAGGAAGCAGGCGAGAAATCGTGGAACGACCAGATATTGAGTCGGATTCGCCCCCAGAGCGCGGAGCGCATCAATCTGTTCGGTGACCTTCATGGTGCCGAGTTCCGCGGCCATCGCGCCGCCAACTCGACCCGCCAGCATCACCGCCGCCAGCACCGGCCCCAGTTCTTTCACCAGCGACACATTAATAATGGCGCCGAGTCGCGACTCCATGCGCATCATGTGGAACTGGTCGTACGACTGAATGGCCAACACCATGCCGATGAATAGGCCCGTCACGAGCACCACGGGCAAACTGCGTACGCCGACTTCATAGAAGCAGCGCATCAGAACGCCGCGTTTGGGCAGTCCGCGCACCAGCCAACTCACCATGTTGAGCGTGAACAGCGTCAAGTCGCCGACATCCGTAACGACGTCGATGACAAAACGCCCCAGGCTATGAATGAAAGTGTCTGGAGGTGTTGAGGCGGTACCGGTCGACATGACATCCGTGTCAAAATAGGTCCAGAAAACGTGCGCAGCTCCGCCACGCGAGTCCGCACCCTAGCTCAATCCATTTTCAGGGGGGAGACCAGTTTGCCAACGGACGCCCGCGAGCCGCCAAAACACGGCTGCGGGTGCTGATCCGACGCATCCTGTCAGACCTGACTCACTGCTCGAATTCATTCGGAGAACGCAGCGTCTCACCAGACTCGTTCAACCCGAGCCATCCGGTCCTCAAGTCTGAAGTAAAGCTCTAAGGGGAATCCTGCGCTGTGACGCGGGACCGCAACCGTATTACCTGAGGAGCCGGCATTTCATGACACCTCTGCGTTTTCGGCCGTTGGTCAAACGAGCCCGCTGGGGCGGGACTCAACTGGGCTCGTTGCTGGGCAAACCAACCGGCGGGCATGCTGACTCGGCCGAAAGCTGGGAGTTCTCAGATCACGGCCGCGACCAGTCGGTCGTCGACGGCGGCCCGTTGGACGGCCTGACGCTGCATGAACTGATTCAACAACACAACGCCGAGTTGCTTGGGCAACATCAGGGACTGAAGCAGTTTCCATTGCTCGTCAAATTTCTGGATGCTCAGGATCGGCTGTCGCTGCAGGTACACCCCAGCGATATTCAGGTCTGCGCCTTTGAACCCGGCGAGAACGGCAAGACCGAAGCTTGGGTGATCCTTTCGGCCGCGCCCGGTGCGCGCGTCTTCACGGGCCTGAAGCTGCACGTTGATCAGTTCCGTTTTGAACAACATCTGCGAGCGGGCACGGTTGAAGAGTGCCTGCATGCTTACGAGGTTCATGCTGGCGATTGCATCTTCATTCCGGCCGGGACGGTACATGCCATTGGAGAAGGCATCGTGCTGGCTGAAGTACAGCAATCGAGCGATATGACCTTCCGGATATCGGATTGGGGGCGGCTTGGCGCCGATGGTCAGCCTCGAGAATTGCACATTGAAGAGTCACTCGTCTGCACAGACTTTGATCGCGGGCCGGTGAACCCTGTCGTGCCGCGGTCGCTCGTGTCGCTGCGAGAATCAGCAACGTCCCGGTACGAAACGGAAGAACTCGTTGCCTGCGAATACTTCGTCCTGCATCGACATCGGGGCACGACTGCGATGCCGCTCCTCGAACACGATTGCTTCCATGCTCTGCTCGTCCTGAGCGGCAGCGGTCACCTGACCTGCGGTGAGGAGCAGATCCCCTTGCAACTCGGAACTTCAGTTCTGGTTCCTGCTGATTGCGATGACGTGCTGCTGGTCCCGAATGGAGAACTCACCGTGCTGGACGCCTTCCTGCCGACGGAGCCAGCGCCAGTCCATGCGGCACGAGCACTCGAAGCTCGCAACTTCGAGCTGGTCTGACCAGCGTCTACGGCTGTGACGGATGCGGGCCTGCAATTCCGTGACACATACGACTTCATCTCTCGACTGAACGACCCGGGCGAGTAACGTTTGGCTGATTCAACAATGACAGATGCTTCCATCAAGTTTGGCTCTCGATCTCTGCGACTGCTGCAGCGGCTGCTGGAAAGCCGCCTGATACTGGTTCTCGTGCTGATCCTGTTTGGCGCATGCCTGGCTGCGACTTGGCATGGTCAGCAATCTGTCGCGGTCGCGGACGAAGTGGCCTATATCACCAGCGGACTGAACCTCGTCACGCGCGGCGAGTTCGTGAATCCGTTCGGTGAACCCGAATTGTGGTTCCCGCCCGTCTATCCGGTGCTGATCGGATTCATCAGTCACTTCGGTCAGTTGGACCCGTTCATCGTCGCGCGGTCGATCAGCATGGCCGCGTCGGTGTTGTGTCTACTGCTCATTTACAACATCGCGCGTCGCATGACGGAACTGCTCCAGTCCGAAGACGAGCCCGCGCCATTGAGTCCTCGGCTGGTCGCGTTGCTCGCCGCGCTGCTGCTGGCCTGCAATCCGACGTTCCAGATGTTCGCCAACCGAGCATTGTCAGAACCGCTGGCGCTGTTCCTCACATTGCTCGGTTTCCGTCTGTGGCTGACCGACACCGGGACGTGGAAAGTCGCATTCGCCAACGGCATTCTCATTGGGCTGGCGGCGCTGACGCGTCCTGAGTGCATCCTGGTGCTGCCTCTCTGGTGCTTCGTTGATCTCGTGCGACATCGCAGCTTCAAGACGTTCAGCCAGTCGCTCTTAGCGGGAGTCATCGCCGCCGGTCTGCTGGCTCCCTATGTGCTGTTCCTGCATGAACACACCGGCAAGTGGTCGATCTCGAACAAAGCCGAAGTGAATCTCGCAGCCGGGCGAGCCAACTTTC
>CAYLTY010000005.1:0-79519 GCA_964386705.1 uncultured Planctomycetaceae bacterium | reverse complement strand
CACGGAGACGGATCCGACATCAGCACGGACGAAGCCTTGAAATTCATCCGCAAGCAGTCCGCCGCTGACAAGCCGTTCTTCGTTGTGCTGTGGTTTGGCAATCCGCATGTTCCGCACGAGGCACTCCCGGCGGATAAGGCTGCGTACTCATCGCTCTCCGAGAAGGACCAGAACTACTACGGCGAGATCACCGGCATCGACCGCAACGTCGGCAAGCTGCGCGCGGCACTCCGCGAGCTGAAGGTGACCGACAACACGCTGCTCTGGTATTGCAGCGATAACGGCGGCGCGGCGGGTCCGAAATCCACGGGCAATCTGCGCGGCAGCAAGGGGACGTTGTGGGAGGGCGGCTTGCGCGTGCCGGGCCTCATCGAATGGCCGGCCCGGATCCCGAAGCCTTTCACCAGCGACGTACCGTGCTCGACGCTCGACATGTATCAAACGATTCTCGCCGCCACAGGAACGAAGGCGGAGAAGCAAATCCAGCCACTCGACGGCATCAATCTCTTGCCGCTGTTCAACGGAAAGATGACCGAGCGCAACAAGGCGATTCCGTTCGTCGCGCGACTCAATCAGGAGAACTCGCACGCCGCGCTGCTCGACTGGCCGTACAAACTCCACATCGATCCCGTGAGTGGCAAAGGCAAGCAGGCGGGCAACGCGCAGCCCGTCGCGCCGGTCATGCTCTTCGACGTTTCCAAAGACCCGCGCGAGACCACTAACCTCACCGCTGAACACCCCGAGCGCGTTGCAAAAATGCAGGCAGAACTCGCCGCTTGGAAGACGTCCGCATTGAAGAGTCTGGCCGGAGACGATTACGGACCCGGTATCTCTGTCGAGCCAGCAACGAAGTCCGGCAAGCAATCCAAAAAAGAACAACAGAAGAAGGCTGCCCAATGACATCGCGCCGCCCTCACCCCCTGCTGAAACTCGCTGCTTGCTTCATGTTCGAAGTGGTCCGCTCAATTGGTCACCCTCAATCTCTTCACGTCTCGAGGCACGCTCTTCTTGGAGCACCCGCAGTGGGCAAATCCAGAGTGTCACATCTAGGAAGCGACTGGGAAACGAAGGCTGAAAGGCTCTCATGAAGAACGCCGTCAATTTTGTGGACCTTGCTGCTTCGGCAGTGACGTGCGGAGTCACAGGGGCGGCTGGTTTCGCCTTCATGCTGGTTTACGCAGTAGGAGTGGCGCCAGGGGATCTCGTCGAAGTAAAGATCGTCGGCATGCTGCTGTTCTCACTTCTCGGATATGCGATGAGTGCAGGGCTCATTTTCGCGCTGTCCCATCGGTTCCGGATCGCTCCACGACGGGCTTTGATGTGCAGGCGTCGGCTGCAAGCAACGCTCTCATCGCAGGGGCCATGTTCTGGGCCGCCTCGGGCGTTCTGGCAGGGATTGGGGGGGCGATTCTCGGCGCAGGGATCGGAGCAGCGATCGGGCTCTCTGCTGTTTGGCGCGTGAGCCAAGGCGTAGTGGTCCTGCGACGGACGGCAGTCGTCGCTGTGTTGATACCGGTCCTGATTACTGCCATTCATGCAGGATACGTGCAGAAGGCGGGGCGACTATCTGGCGGTCCCTTCTTCGGGATCTTCAGCCGTGGTGCTCTCACCTCGAAGTCGGTTGGCTTGGCCTTGCTCGGTTGGGCTGTCACGGGAGTCGTTCTCGGTGCTGGCATGTCTTCGCTGATCCAGATTGTCCGATCCGGCTCTGAACGAGCCCAGAGTTCACCGGCTGAGGGAATCAACCAGCAAAGCACCGAGTCATGAAATCCCTGCGGCAGGATCGCGGCTCCCGCTCCATTGATCGTCTCCTGATGGCGTTGCACTACTCGCAAGTCGCAACCGAGCGTCTTCGCTGTGGTAGTTGCGATGGCATGCGCGCAACCGGCAAAATTGTCCGCTATTTTGCCGCTTCTGCCGCCTTATCGGCACTCATCCGGCCGGGCAGAACACCTCGCGTAGCTGCGTCCCAGTTGTTGGGAGTGGCACGAGTTCCTAAAGAACGTCCATAGTGACGCGAGGAGAAAATCATGTCTTTGGCCACACAACTCAAGAAGAAGCGAATGGCGTTGGGATTGTCACAGAAGGCTGTGGCAACCGCTCTGAACACCAGCGATCGCCAAGTTCGGCGGATGGAAACTCCAGAGGAGCACACCGAGATTGGCGATGACAAGCTCGTTGAAGAGTATCGGAAATTCTTGGACGCTCAGACACTGAGTTCGGAATTGCCGATCCCTGAAGACCAGGTTGCCCATATCGTCGAAGTGACGGGTGCTGCCGTCGCGGATTGCATGAACGTGGCGATCAAGGTCTTGAGACGCCCCCATGTTGCAGGGCATGTCAGGACAAAGCCCACAAAGATCTCGGATCAGCCTTTGTCCAGAGATAAGACATTGGGGGTAGATCACGCTACGTCATCGGCGTTCGGAAAATCAGTGCATCCTGCCCTTCTCGATCCGAATGGTCCGTTCAAAAATTTGACCGTGATCCTGATTGATGAAGAGGGCGGCAAGGCCGTGCTGCGGGACGGCGGACCGGGTACCCTTCGCCTCATCCTGTTCGTCGACTCATGCGATGATACCAGCGCAGCAGTGCGCCACATCGGTGGCATGGTGCTCGCGTCGATTTACTTGGAAGGTGTGGGCTTCATCGGGTCTGTCGCTGGGGATTTGGTGCGTTTTACTCTCTACTGGCGGGTGCTCAATCAGCCGTCGCAAGCCATGTATTTGGACCGAGCCCCCATCGCGATTAGTGACATCGTCGATCGCAACAAGCGTGGTGAGAACTACGAGCCGAAAGGGACAAACCTCAATCTCATCCCTGATACCCGTTTCGATCGTAACGCAATTTCCCTCTGCATCTACATGGGCAAACCTTACCGGGTGAAGACCGCTGCGCTTGAATCTGGATCGCTGTTTTCTCCCTACGATGCCAACACGGATGATGTCTGCGTCGCGGAGGTGCTCTCCCTTGGCGGCAGCAGGGGTTGCACGTTCGTGGCAGAAGGTTTGTTGCATTGCAGTGTCGAGATCAAGAAGGGCTTTCGCCTAATCCTTGATGCCTTCCCAGGAATCGACATCTGCCAAGGAGCCGGAGCGACTGTCATCGACCTCGATACTGGAATGGACATCGACCGGCATCCTCACTCTGCGATCGAAGAAGCCATCAAAAACGATTTCGCGACAACCGACTTCTATGAGTCGTCCCGTATTCGCTTCGTCGCCGCCAGCACGAGCGAGTTGGCTCATGAGGTGCGCAAGAAGATCTTGGATCGAGAACTCCAATAGATGGTGGATGGCGTGCCCGCGAAGCTGCAACTCTTTGCGGCTTCGCGAGACAGCTTCACGGCCCTGAGTCTAGGCGACTGCACGTTGCGGAGATCGGAGATGGTCTCGCGGTTTGCGGTCTGTTCGAGGTGGTCCACTCGACGCTCGCCGTGCTCCGTGCCGTGGAGGCGGCGGAGAAGCCGAACATCGTCGTGATCATTGCCGATGGCCTGGGCTAGTCCGATGTGCTCTTCAAAGCAGTGCTCAACTGCCGTCAGAGAACCGAGGAGCGAAAGAACATGAAACCATTTTGGCGAAGAACTCGTGCGCTGGGCGAAACGGTAAGCCCGTAGCGAACCATATCCACGGGATAAGCGGTCGGGTTAATTCGGCTTGGGGTCGGGACCGCGAGAATTTCATTCGTGGTTGGGACGGCTGTAGAGACATCAATAAAAGGAACGAGGGGGCTCACCATCCTCACTGGCTCACGAACGAAGTCGGTGATATCCGCAGCCGAGGCTTGGTTTTGGACAGCATTGATCAAGGTGACCATAGCCAGACTCATAAACACATGGCGCTTCTTTAACATCGTTTCATTTCTCTCATGTTGAGTGGATGTCGTTGGAGTCGTCTTTGACGCTTCTCTTTTCTGCCACCTCTACCGCGACTGGATCACCCTCGGGAGCGATGCAGGTGCGTCTCATTCTGGTTCGAGTAGCAATTACGCCACTAAAAGACCTCAAGGAGTGGGCTAGCAAGAACTAAGCGTCACTCAGCAGGGACGAAAATGGCATCCCAGTCCATGTCTACACGCGAACTGACTTATCGATCGTCACGCACATCTCCGCTCAAACGACCGCACCAGCCCACCCACGTACGACTTGATCTCGACCGACTCCCTCTTGAACTTCCCCACATCAGCCGGTGAGGTGAGTCATATCCCAGCGACAGCCAGTTCCCCCCCGGACAGTGTTCCCCTCTTAGCCAGTCCGAGTCTGGAGCCGACGTCGGTTCTGAGACTGGAGCAACTGTGGCCGCAACTGCCGGCCAGCCGTCGGCAGGTGATCGGAGCGATACTGGCTCAGATGATCGCTCGGCAGATGGCTGCGATGCACTCTCCTGCAACGCAGGAGGAGCATCATGAATAGCTCCTCGTTGACCTCGGAATTAATACCCGAGCCGTTACCGAATATCGGGCGTGAGCTGTCGACGTTGCTGTCGTCCAAGCTCCGAGCGTGCCATTGGGAACGACAAGCGATTGTCTATGTGCGGCAATCGAGTCCCCAGCAGGTGCTGGAGAATCGCGAATCGACGGCACTGCAGTACGCCTTGGTAGATCGTGCGGTGGGTTTGGGCTGGCCCCGTGATCGGATCGAACTCATCGACGAGGATCAGGGCATCAGTGGTCGTAGCATTGAAGGGAGACTCGGCTTTCAACGCCTCTTGGCCGAGTTGGACCTGGACCATGTCGGGTTGATACTCGGCCTGGAGATGAGTCGGCTGGCTCGGTCCTGCAAGGACTGGTATCAGCTCTTGGAATTGTGTGCACTCTTTCGGACCGTCTTGGGAGATCAGGACGGACTGTACGATCCGACGGAGTTCAACGACCGACTGCTGCTGGGGCTCAAGGGGACCATGAGCGAAGCTGAACTCCACGTGCTCAGGGGGGGGATGTATCAAGGTCGGATGAATAAGGCGGACCGTGGAGAATTGCTGTTGCAGCCGTCGGTCGGCTATGTGATCAACGCCGACAGGACCGGCTTCGAGTTCGACCCGGATGAGCAGGCTCAAGCCGTCATTCATCTGATCTTCGCCGAATTCCAGCGTCAGGGGACGGTCTATTCGCTGCTACGGTATCTGATTCTGCAGGGTATTAAGTTGCCCGTGCGTCCGCGCTCCGGTCCAGCACGTGGGCAACTGGAGTGGCACCGATTCAATCGCACCACGCTGACCTCTTTGCTGCATCATCCGGCGTATGCCGGAGCTTATCGCTATGGCTCCCGCCGCGATAATCCTCGACGGCGGATACCGGGACGCCGGTGTTGTCGGCGGAAGAAGCTGGTGAACTGCTAGTGGGTATTGACGTCTCGACGATCATGGGCCTTCGCGACCGAGCATTGATTGCGGTAATGGTCTACAGCTTCGCTCGTGTAGGAGCCGTCGTGGCGATGAACGTGGAAGACTACTTTGCTCAAGGCCGACGGATGTGGTTCCGCCTTCATGAGAAGGGCGGCAAAATTCACGACGTTCCTGCTCACCATAAGGCGGAGGAGTATGTCGACGCATACATCATTGCCGCCCTCATTGAGGGCGATAGACACGGCTCTCTCTTTCGATCACTCAACAGACAGCGGCAACTCAGCACTCGCCGCATCCATCGGCTGGAAGTTTTAGCGATGATCAAACGCCGCGCTCGCTCCGTCGGTCTTCCGCCGACTATCAGCTGCCACACATTCCGAGCCACCGGCATCACGAACTATCTCAAGAACGGTGGCGTCTTGGAGCACGAGCAGCGAATTGCGAATCACGAGTCGGCTCGCAGGGCTGGCCTTTATGACCGTCGCAGTGACGAAGTCGGCCTTGATGAGATCGAACGCATCATTCTCTGATTTGGCTCGGTTGTTGATGTCGTATCTAGAACAATGCTAGGGCCAAAACCAAGGCCCCTGAAATGCTCGCAGCCTGGCACTGCGTCACCTTCACCTTTCTGCTACTTTACAGAGTCGTATTTAATACGGCTCAGAGTTCGTAACAGCCTCTAGGGCGTTGCGCGGCTCGGGAGCCGGGTTATGTCGAACGCGTTGCGCGTGATTCTTTTTGAGACTCAGAAGCTGAGCTTCTTTGGTGTGCAACTATTTGCCATATTTAGGCTGATTGCGTGGGTCGTCTTTCGGATCGATATACTTGATCACCCACGGTCCGATGCCGTGGAACTGCGCCACAGTCTCGCCTTTGGTCCAGACGAAGTGCTCCATGCCTGGTTCCCAGTAGCCGTAGGTTCCGGGCGTCATCGCTTTGGTTGCTTTCTGGTCGAACTTCTTACCCATACCGATATTGAATGTACCAGAAATGACCGTTACCCGTTCCATTTTGGGGTGAGTGTGCGGCGGAATTCGGTAGCTGTCCGGGGCCTTCACACGAAATACAAACGGCCCTTCCTTGCCGGGATCACCCTCCAGAATGGCGATCTTCGCACCCTTGGGCAGGGAGGGCGGACCATCTTTCCATTCTAACTTGTCCGGGTAGTTGAGCGTTATTCCTTCCTCGTGCTCATCGGCGAGCACTGGCAGAGCCATAAGAAGGGCTACCGACATAAATCCTAGTGTTACACGTTTCATGAGTATCTCCTGATCAAGAAGAAGTTGAGGAATATGGCTTCTCAGCGTGAATGACCGCGCAAAGAGCAAGTTCGTGTCCGGTGCGAGCATTACGACCCAGCCAGAGCACTTGCGGATTGGCTAAGCCGTGCGATTGCAACCGGCTGAGAAAGTCCTGTTGAACGAGTGCTCCGCCAATACAGCGGAACCAATCGGGAAGCCCTCGCCGAATCTCTTGAGGCAGTTCGCCCTTGAGGACGATTTCGGCGAATACAGTGCGACCGCCTGGCTTGAGCACGCGGACCACTTCGCGCAATACAGCATCCTTATCCGGGGAGAGGTTATAGATGCCGTTGGCTGTCACGAGGTCGACTGAGCTGTCACGCAGAGGAGTGTCATCCGCCGACGCATTGAGCCATTGGACATTTGAAATTCCGACAGCGGCCAAGTTGCTGCGTGCTTTGTCTAACATTGGCTCAGCAAGATCGAGGCCGATCAGCTTGCCGTTCGGTCCAACCTTCTGAGCATAGAGGTATAAATCGAGACCTGCGCCACAACCCAGGTCGAGGACTGTCTCACCAGCTTTGGCATCCACAAATGCCTGAGGATTTCCCGCGCCGGTGAACGACTCCCACATGCCTGACGGCAGACGGTCGAGTATGTCGGAAGGATACCCAACGCTTTCAGCGAACTTACGCCCAACGGGGAAGTTGAACAGCTCGCCGGGCGCACTTGCTACGAGCCCGTAGCGGTCTGCCACAGCCGATTTGATCTCCTCGGGCGAATGCTCGGAAAGTGGCTTAAGGCTGTTGTTCATTTGCCTTTCTCAGTCTTGAATCCAGCCTTAATCAAGTCCTCGTAGCCGGGCTTGAGAGCCCGTACGTCGTAGCCGTGCTTTTTCAGAATTTCGGCGGCTTTCAAAGAACGCATTCCGACTACGCAGTAGGTGTAGAGAATGCGATCTTTCGGCAGCTTTTTGAGCATCTCCTCGGTGCGGTCTCGCTTTCTCAGTTCGCTCAATGGGAGGAAAATCGCCTCTGCAACATGCCCGGTGTCCCACTCTTCCTTGTCGCGGACGTCCAATAGAACCGCCTTCTTTGCGGCGACATTTTCCTTAACAGTCTGGAGCGAATCCTTTGTGTGTTCCTCTGCTCTCGCTGCTACTGCGAAGCACACAATAAGATTCGACGCTAGAAACAAGCTGATGCTGCGTCGCATGGTCGGTTACTCCTTTGTCAGTTCAGATCTTCAGCAAAATTCCGTTCTCAAATCGCTCCCACAGAACACCTGGTGGCGCGAAGTACTGAGTCCACTGCGCAATCGATTTCCTCTCGAGTCGTGTCACGCCCGAGGCTGAATCGCACGGCACCCTGGGCGACGTCGGACGGAACTCCCATGGCCGCGAGGACAGGGCTGATCTGCACGCTTCCTGCATGGCAAGCCGATCCCGTGGAGGCAGCGACGTTCGACATGGCTCCTAGAATTTCGCCACCCGTTCTTCCGCGAAACCCGACGTTCAAAGTGTTTGGCAGACGAATTGTAGGATGGCCATTGAGCACTACTTGGTCACCGAGTGATGCTTCCAAGGAACGCCACATATGATCTCGCAGGCTCGCCACCGAACGGTTGTATACCCATGAATCTGTGAGTTCACAAGCACAGCCTAGACCGACGATCTCCAGAATGTTCTCCGTGCCAGCGCGATGACCAGCTTCGTGACCGGCGCCGTGCAGCAACGGTTCCAGCTCAATTCCCTCTCGGATATAGAGCGCGCCGACTCCTTTGGGGCCGTACAGCTTGTGTCCTGCAACGCTGAGGAAGTCGACATCCAATGCTTCCACGTCGACGAGGATCTTGCCGACGGTCTGTGCAGCATCCGTATGAACGAGTACGCTGTGCTCGTGAGCGATAGCTGCAATTTCCATGAGCGGTTGGATCGTTCCAACCTCGTTATTTGCATGCATAATCGAAACGAGTGCGGTGTCTGGTCGGATTGCTTTCCGCACATCGTCAGGATCAACAAGCCCATGCCGATCAACGCGCAACCGTGTTACTACTGCTCCACACCGCTCCAGAAAGTTACACGGTTCAAGCACCGCCGGATGCTCAATGCAACTCGTGATCACGTGAAACCGCCGACCCGAGTCACGCATCCTGAAGAACAACCCCTTGATTACGTAGTTGTTGGCCTCGGTACCGCCCGACGTGAAAACAACCTCGGTGGCATCGCACGAGAGCAATGCGGCAACCTGGGACCTCGCCGTTTCCACAGCATCGCGGGCCGGAATGCCTGCCCAGTGCAGACTCGACGGGTTTCCAAACGGCTCCGACAGAAAACGCGACATCTCCGTTGCAACTTGGTCTGCGAGCGGCGTTGTCGCGTTGTAGTCGAGATAAATGCGAGAGATCATCGCTTGGTGACCTCGCGGCGCGAAAGCTTCTTGCCATCGCTTTTTGCAAGCGCCTTAGCCAGGCGTTCTTTGTCGGCCTGAATCTCCTCCGCGGATCGTTTCACGACGGGGTCATTGCGACCCACGAGAGCGAGCATGTCCTCAACAAGCTTAGGACGACACAGGTAGTAGCAACGCAAAGTGCCGTCCTGCGCATAGTCCACCAACTTCGCATGACGCAGCACCGCGAGGTGCTGAGAGATATTGGCCTGACGGGCTGGTAACAGCTCTTCCATGTCGGTCACGCACTTCGGGCCAGCAACGAGTTCCAAGAGGATCGCCAAACGAGTCGCATGCGAGAACGCCTTCAATAGTTCGGCAGCAGTTCGTGAGTCAGGAAGATTCATGGACCATTCCTTAATTCGAATATTCGATTCATCGAATGTTCTATCGCTAATGAAAAGCAGCGTCAATCACGAAACGAGCTTGTAGAGAAGCAATTCGAGAGCGTCTGAAGGTCGTGGCGGGGGTGCTTTTTGAGTGTTCGATTGGTTTGCCGCGATAGAGGAATACTTAGAAAAGTCGTTTCCCTGAGCCCCGTTTGCTGAGTCCGAGCTGATGTCGGGCATCCGGCTCGAGCAACCTCCTCCGTTCCCTGGTCTATCAATATGAGTGCGGGTGGCGGAGCACTAACAGCGAGGCACCGCTAGCCCTAATCCATCCTTGCAAACTATTGGACCCATCTGCTCATATGTGTCAGCAAATTCACATCACAGGGAGAGGGAATGGAAGTCGTAATTCCGGCGCTTTATCACGTGGCCGTGAGCGAATCTCACTTCTGCATTAAGCAGCTTGCTATCGCTTCGCATACCGTCAACGCAAGCGTGAAGCCCTATCAGAGTAAAAGTAAAACTGTTCGAGGCTTCCTAATTGAAACTGCCACCTCGGGAACAATACTAGCCGCGACAAAGGCGGCTTACTTGGCCTCCGGTTTCGACCGTGTTCTCGACCTTGGAAAAGTAAAGGTAGATCTGAAGGCATCAGATCAGCTCGATCTGCGGGCAGGAACGTGGGCCAGACACCCCTCAGCGATATTGAGCCCCGCAGAACCACTCGACCATGAACACAACACTAAAGCCGCACTAGACTCGTGGCATGAGGCATTCACTTATCGGCGCGAAAATCAAAAGCTCGGCATCTCTGGTCTACGTCCGCCTCAAATTGGAGCCATCCACGGAGTTCAATCTCATTGGACGGTAAGCAGCGAGCCTGCGTTGGTGGTTCTACCGACTGGTGTGGGAAAAACAGAAACGATGCTGTCCCTCTTGGTCGCAGAACAATGCCCTTGCCTTATGGTCGTCGTGCCCACCGACGCTCTCAGGACACAAATTTCCGACAAATTCATATCGCTCGGACTTTTGAAATCGCCTGCCTTCGGTGTGATCTCGGAGTCTGCGAAGTATCCCGTTGTTGGGACCCTCAATCGCCGCCCCACGTCGGTGTCGGACGTAGATATATTCTTTAAGAAATGCAACGTAATCGTTACCACGATGCCACTCGCTAGCCAATGCCAGCCAGAGATAATGGCCAGAATGGCAGAGCTGTCCTCGCATCTGTTCATAGACGAGGCTCATCATGCCGTAGCCCCAAAGTGGAAAGACTTTATAGACCACTTCAAGCACACACGCATCGTTCAATTTACAGCTACGCCATTCCGCACCGATGATCGCCCACTCGAAGGCAAACGAGTCTTCGCCTTCTCCCTCAAAGCTGCACAAGACCAAGGCTATTTTAAGCCAATTGCATTTAAGCCTGTAGTCGAGTTCGACCCTGAGCGCAAGGACGCAGCAGTCGCAGAAGCAGCGGTCGAACAACTGAGAAAGGAAGCACATCTCGGCCACATCCTGATGGCTCGGGTCTCAAGTATTCCACGAGCAAAGGCTGTGTTCGAGCACTACAAACGCTTCGACGAGTTCAACCCGGTACAGATTCATACCGGGATAACGTCGACTTCAGACCGAGACGAAATCCGACGAAAGCTAACTTCGGGTGAATCCCGAATCGTTGTCTGTGTTGACATGCTCGGTGAAGGCGTCGATCTGCCAGAGCTGAAAATCGCAGCATTCCATGACATTCGCCAAACTCTTCCAATAACCCTTCAACTCGCAGGCCGGTTCACAAGATCAAGGCCGGATGTGGGCAACGCAACATTCATTGCAAATATTGCCGATTTGGAAGTCAAAGATGAGCTCAAGAGGCTATATCAGCACGATGCGGATTGGAACTCATTGCTACCTTACATCAGCGAGGGAGTGGCCGAGGGGGATATAAAGCTCGGCGAGTTTCTCAGCGGCTTTCCCGCACTGCCAGATGAGCTGGCCCTTAGGAATGTGCGCCCAGCCGTCAGCGTTGTGGTATACAAGACAAATGGTGGCTTCTGGTCGCCCGAAAACTTCGAAGATGGCATGGCGGGAATTGAAGCGTTCGACCGGCTCTATCATTCTATCAACGACCTTCACAAGACCCTCATCATCGTGACGGCGAAGCGCGTCCCCGTGCCTTGGGCTCAAAGTGCGCAGATCCATACTTGGGACTGGCAGCTCTATGTGGTGCACTTGGATGAAGAATCAGGGCTTCTTTTTATTCACAATTCAGATAATGCAGGATTCTTCAAACGCCTTGCCGCAGCGGTTGCAGGACCAGATGTAGAGCTTGTTCAAGGAGCCAATGTCTTTCGATGCATATCGGAAATTAAGCGGTTCAAATATCAGAACGTCGGATTGCGACAACAATTGGGGCGCCTCGTGCGATTTACGATGAGTTCCGGAAGTGATGTTGAACTCGGAATGACTGAAGCACAGAAGCGGAGAGCAATTAAGTCGAACATATTTGGCCAAGGCTATGAAGGCGGCTTCAAAACAACCATTGGTTGCTCTAGCAAAGGGCGAATATGGTCTTTCAGAACAACGAATCTTCTGGAACTGACAAGTTGGTGTCGCCAAGTTGGACAGAAGCTAATGAATTCGTCGCTTGATCCAGATGAAGTTTTGAAGGGCACGATCACTACAAAGTTAATCGCAGTACGACCAGAGAAGTTCCCAATTGCGGTTGACTGGCCGGAGTTCTATTGCAGGCAATCCGAAAGGGTTTTTACGTTCACAGTTGAGGGCCAGGTGTTTTACCCGCACAACACTAGCATATCGCTGAAACGGCCTGACGCCAAAGGGCCTCTTGTGTTTGCAATCGAGTGCGAGTCGAAATCAGCCTCGTTCGAACTAGAGCTCTTCGGCAAGGACGATGAATCAGACTACAGGATACGAAGTGTGGACGGAGCCGAAGCAAAAATCTCATTTGGCGGACGCGAAGTTCCCCTGACGGAGTTCTTTGAAGAGCACGCGCCGACATTTTGGTTCGCTGATGGCTCATCACTTGAAGGCGCTGAGTATGCAGGCGTGCTTCGGCAACCTGGGGCATTTCCAAGAGATCGGATCGAGATCTGGGATTGGACAGGAACAAGCATACGAGTCGAGTCCCAAGGAGTTGACCGCATGCCAGATTCTGTGCAGTTTCGTGTCATTCAGGAGATCGCGACTCGCAATCCTGTCGTTCTGTTTGACGATGACGATCACGGAGAAAGCGCCGATGTCGTCGCAATTTATGAGCAAGAGAACCACGTGGAAATCGAGCTCTGGCATTGCAAGTACGCCCACGGTGAGCAGCCAGGCCGACGAATTAAAGATTTGTACGAGGTCTGTGGGCAGGCGCAGAAGTGCATCCACTGGATTGAGAAGCCTCGTGATTTCTTTAATCACTTACTTCGGCGCGAACCGAGGAAGTTCAAGGGCCGATTGGAGACGCGGTTCGAACGAGGGACGAAGAAGGACGTTCTGAGGATCCAAAAGAGAGCCGAACTTCAGCGAGTTCTTTTTAAGGTGATGATCGTACAGCCGGGATTGTCGAGATCGGAGGCGTCTCAAGATCAGCTTGAGCTATTAGCAGTAACTGAGAATTATCTGATGGAGACGTTCGTCGTTCCGCTGCAGGTAATAGCGAGTCCCTGAGCGATAGCTATTTAGTCTCACGTGGATTGCCATGCGCCACGAAGGCGATGTGCCGTCCGCTGCTGCGAATCGTTCCACTTTCAAGCAGCCCTGTGTTCAAACGAGGACACCAACCCGCCAACATACGACTTGACCTCCACCGCATCCCGCGTGAACTTCGCTACTTCATCAGGCTCTTCACGAACAGGCGGTAGATGCTCGCGCTCCATGTGCGATCTCTTGCCGTTGTAGTAGTCCACGAACTCTGAAACGACGTGATCCAAGTGCTTCTTGCCAAAAAGTATGAATCGAAACAAACACTCATACTTGATCGTTTGGATGAACCGCTCCACCCGTCCGTTGAGATTGGGTGAAGCGATCGGCAGCACGTTTGTTCGGACACCGGCATCCTTCAGTGATGTCGTGAATTCTTTAGTAAACTTCGTATCGCGATCGTGCATAACAATGGACGGCTTCTCTTCACGCTTCATCGTTTGATCGAGAAACTCTTTAGTCTGTTCCACGACCCAAGCGGAATTCGGATGCTCGGTAGATGCGGAAACGATGACTTCGCGGCTGGTCATACAAAGGAATGCCATCAAGTACATGTCGCGGATGCCGCGAACAGTCACGGCTTTCACGGAGAAGAAGTCCACAGCCCAGAGTGTCTCAGCATGGCGCTTCACGAAGTTATCCCAGCAATCGTTCTTCCGATTTGGTCCGGGCTCAATCCCCTCTTCTTTGAGGATGTTGCGAACAGTCTGTCGACTGATGCCTTTGATCCCCAATTTTCGTAACTCGCCAACGATACGGGGCTAAACGCACGCAGACTGCACCCCAGTACGATTTCGACAACAAGTTGAAGTGGGAGGCGTGCTCCTCGCCGGGTAGAGTGAGCGTGGTGGCGTTGTTGAAGCTGGCCAGGTGGTGCCAGGAACGCCAAGTCTCAGAACATGGAGGTGAGTCATGTCTCAACGACAGCCAGTTCCCCCCCGGACAGTGTGCTGCTCTTAGGCAGTCCGATCCCGCAACCGATGCCGGTTCTGAGGTTGGAGCAACTGTGGCCGCAATTGCCGGCCAGCCGTCGGGAGGCGATCGGAGCGATCCTGGCTCAGATGATCGCTCGGCAGATGGCCGCGATGCACTCTCCTGTGGCGCAGGAGGAGCATCATGAATAGCTCCTCGTTAACCCCAGAAGTAATACCCGAGCCGAACACCAAGCGTGAGTTGTCGACGTTGCTGTCACCCAAGCTCCAGCCGTGTCATTGGGAACGGCAAGCGATTGTCTATGTGCGGCAGTCGAGTCCCCAGCAGGTGCTGGAGAATCGCGAATCGACGGCCCGACAGTACGCGTTGGTGGATCGGGCAGTGGCATTGGGTTGGCCACGTGATCGGATCGAAGTCATCGACGAAGATCAGGGCTCAGCGGTCGGAGTATTGAAGGTCGGCTGGGCTTTCAACGACTCTTGGCCGAGGTGGGTCTCGACCATGTCGGATTGATACTCGGCCTGGAGATGAGTCGGCTGGCTCGGTCCTGCAAGGACTGGCATCAACTCCTGGAGCTGTGCGCTATTTTTCGCACACTGCTGGGTGATCAGGATGGCTTGTATGATCCCACCGAGTTCAATGACCGGTTGCTACTGGGACTCAAGGGAACCATGAGCGAAGCGGAACTGCACATACTGAAGAGTCGCATGTTCCAAGGTCGGCTGAACAAGGCGGATCGAGGCGAGCTGCTGGTGCTGCCGCCGATCGGTTACGTGCTGAATGCCGACCGGACGAGCTTCGAGTTCGATCCAGACCAACAGGCCCAAGCCGTGATTCGGTTGGTCTTCGCCGAGTTCCCGCGCCAGGGAACGATCTATTCGCTATTGCGCTATCTAGCCCAGCGCGAGATCAAGTTGCCCGTGAGATCACGATCCGGTCCACAACGGGGACAACTGGAATGGCATCAGGCCAATCGTGTCACGCTGACAGCTATGCTGCATCACCCGATTTACGCCGGGGCGTATCGCTATGGTTACCGTCACGACGATCCCCGTCGCAGACAACCGGGACGTCCGAAGACGGGCATCGTGCGAATTCCACTGGAAAAATGCCGGGTATTGATCAAAGACCGCTTTCCGGCCTACATCACCTGGGACCAGTTTACAGAGAACCAGACGCGGTTGGCCCAGAATCAATCGCGAGCTGAAGCTCAAGGCGCACCCCGCAGCGGTCCGTCGCTGTTGGGTGGTCTGGTCTATTGCGGGCGCTGCGGCCAGCGGCTGATGGTCCAATACTCAGGCCGAGCCAATCGACTGCGTTATCAGTGTGCGCGGTCGTCACAGAATCTGGGCGGAGCTTTATGCCTGGGGATCGTCGGTCGAGACCTCGATCAGTGGATCACGGCGCGTCTGTTTCAGATCCTCGAACCGGCGTCGTTGGAGCTGTCCTTAACGGCCACTGAGGATCTGGAGCAGGAGCGAGCGCGGCTCGAACTGCAATGGCAACAACGCTTGGAGCGTGCCGCCTATCAAGCAGATCGTGCAGCACGACAGTATCAAGCGGTCGAACCGGAGAATCGGCTCGTCGCTCGCACGCTGGAACAGAACTGGGAAGCTGCCCTGCGCGAACAGCAGCAACTCACCCGGGAGTATGAAGAATTCCGCCACACACAGCCGCTCGCGCTAACGGAAGCGCAACGCGAATGGATTCGGCATCTTGCTCAAGACATCCCGGCTCTGTGGATGGCACCAACCACTACGCCACAAGACCGCCAGCAGATCGTGCGCATGCTGATTGAACGCATCACTCTCAACATTGAGGGTGACACCGAAAGGACCGAGATCGCCATCACCTGGGCCGGAGGATTCACCAGTCAGGATCGAATGCGCCGCGTGGTGTCGCGCTACTCGCAGCGTTCCGACCTCGATCCACTCATCGCTCGCGTCGTCCAACTCAGACAGAGTGGCCTCAGCCTGAAGCACGTCGCCGCGCAGTTGAACGAGCAAGGCATCGTCTCACTTCGCGGCTGCCCTTTTACGAATACCATGCTTAGTCGACTGCTGGTACGACGAGGACTGCATCTGCCTTACGGTCGCAAACGCCCCGATTCGGTCATCCTGCGTGAGCACGAGTGGTGGCTGCCGGATCTCGCCGACCAACTCCAGATGCCGCGTTCCAGCCTCACCCATTGGTACGTTGTTGGCTGGATTCGTGGCCGCAAGCTCCCCGGCCTGCGCGGCCGCCTGATTCTCTGGGCCGATGCCGCCGAAGTTGAACGGCTCAAACGCCTCCGCCAAACTCGCCGCCGCTGGTCGGACTGCCCATACCCAACAGAACTCACTACGCCTCAATCCCCGTCAGACTGTTGTTAAGCAAATCGCCAAGGAACGTAGTATGGATACGGCTTCGTGTAGCCAAAGGAAGTAGTTTTTGCGATCTCCAAGACCAGCTCTCGAATCTCACGAGGCTTGCGTTGTCCGCCTTTCGGATTCGGCTTCTTCTTGCCGCAGTTCTCCTCGCGGCACCAACGATAGAACGTCGCCGGTGAGACCAAGGTGATGAGTTCTTCCACAGCCTGACCGAGCGCTTTGCCAAGCTTGAGCAGTCGAGACCGTTCCGTCGGCGTCGTATGCACCTGACCGGGAATCCGTGCCCTAAGAATCTTGTTTTCTTCCTTCAAGAATTCGACCTGCTTAGCGAGCTCATTGCTGGTGGAAGACGCGATCATCGCCAGCAGTGGGTGGAAAACTTTGGTCGCCATGGTATTGTCGTAACTCACTAATTACTCGGGCGAGAAGCCTCACTCGTCATCGTTAGACTTAGCCGACGTGCTTTGTATGGCCTCACTTTTGGCTTTTAACTGCATCGTCAGATGCACGCCATCTCTGTGGATTTGAAGTTTAAGCCCGGCTTGATCAAGCATCAGTAGGCGGCGAACTTCGTAGAGACTGGCCCCCTCGATACTAGCGTCTGCTATCTTGACGAGCACATCGCCAGGAACAATTTCCGCAATGGCTGCCGGAGATCCATCCCTGACTGAAAGAACTTTAACTCGGTCCTCGTCGCGGACCACGAACACCCCCGACCAATTATAGACGTCGGGATCTTCGAATCTCGCTCCCTTCTTGAGGTAAATGGTTTTGCGAGGGAAATCGAATGTCACCAGGAAGCGAGACCAAAAGCCCAGTCCTAGATAGTTTGCGTCTGTTCGATTCACCACTGGCTTCGAGATAGTGAATGCCTTTACTGCGAGCAGGTCGGCTCGGCCGATGGATTGATTTGTTGCGCCAGAAACTGTGAGTATTCGACTATCAGTCAAGCCGATCAATTCGCCTTGGGCGATCAACTTGTCGAACAGCTTGAATTCGACGCCACCCGTAATAGTCGCCCCAGTGTCGACGATAAATCTATCGATCTCTTTCAGGGATGCAGCCCCAGTAACCGAAGGCGTGTTGCCTCCGAAGAAGAATACCTGTATTGGCTTGCCATATCGATTTGGGTCTGGTTTCGAGTCACGCAAGAAGCACATTTTTCCCAAATCGAAGTCCACTTGGAACATGTGTCGTCTCAGGAAATCCATGCCAAGAACTCCCTTTATGTCATGACCAGATGCCCGACGCACCGCAGACAGATCGAGAGTTAGTATGCTGGACACTCCCTCGAAAGGGATTCGGCCGATATTAGCTCGTGGAGCCGCGAAGACATCGCAACTCACGAACCCTGCTGGTCCTCCCACCCGAACCTTCCCTTTACTCTGGCCTAAAGCTGGTTCCAACGAAACATCGAACACTGTTGCTTCTGCCCCAGTATCAATCATGAATAGAACAGATCCTTCATGATTAGTCAGGGTCAGAGGTACGCAGAGGATGTCTCCACGTTTTGCAACTGAGAAGCTATCCAAGACTTCTGCAAAAGGCTCAGGGGACTCTTTGGCTGGAACATCACCTCCCCATAGGGGACGAGTGATGCTTAGAAAACAGAACGCCCATAGCAAAACAACGGAATGCAATGTTCTCATGGCGGATCCTTCCCAAAACCGACATCCATCGGACGATAAAGTGTTTCGAAGTGATCCAATGCGGCGAACGGCCGGCTGCGTATGTCGGAATACATCGAAAATCGGCATGCACAAAAGATTCACCTTAACTGATTGCGCACGAGGCGGGTCGTCAATGACGAGCGAGCGAAAGCCCGCTGAAAGATCGCTCCACCAACAGCAGATTTCTGTTCTGAGCAGAACAGTAAAAAGTATTCACTGAGCGTAGGATTCTTTGACGTTGAATTCTCACTGCTTGTTTAGAAGTACGGATTGATTGGATAATTTGACGCAGCGATTCATGCGGTTTAATCAAATGCAACTCTCCGCATAGGATCAAGGAGAGGATGAATCCGCTCCTAAGGATGAACTATCTGAAGGCGGGGCCAGGTTAAGCGCTCGCAGCTTGCTGCGGACGGTGATGCGGCTGAGGCCCAATAATTCGGCAGCTCGGGCTTGATTCTTCTGTGTGTACCGCATGACTCGCCCAATGACGAACCGATCGAATTCTTCAAGTGCGCGACGGTAGATGTCTCGATCGCCTGTGCCAAGCCAGCGTTCAAGATGCTCAGGAATTGAGGACCAGTTGGCGATGTCATCGCCACCCGACGCGACGCGATCGGGTAATTGAGTTTCACCATCCAGTAGCTCAGGTGGGAGAAACGAAGGTAATAGAACCGAGCCTGCGGCAGCGATTACGGCTCCGTGCATGACGTTTTGCAGCTCCCGGACGTTTCCTGGCCACGAATAATTGGTCATCAACTCCATCGCCTCAGGCGAGATCGAATTCATTGTGTTGCCAACTTCGGCGCTATACTGAAACAAGAAGTGATACGCTAACTCGGGAATATCTTCGCTGCGTTCCCGTAATGGGGGCAGCTTTATTGTGACGCCACGGAGTCGATACAGCAGATCACGGCGGAACTTGCCCTGCTGAATCAGTGCATCGAGATTCTGATTTGTTGCGGCAAGTATGCGAACGTCAGCTTGCACTGACTCGTTGCCACCGATTCTCTCAAATCGGCCTTCTTGTAAAAGCCGCAACATTTTGGCCTGCGTTGCAGGAGCCATGTCACCGATCTCATCGAGTAGCAGCGTGCCTCCATGACATTGTTCGAACTTGCCAATCCGTGTCTGGTGGGCTCCTGTGAAGGCCCCCTTTTCATGGCCAAATAATTCACTTTCCAATAAGGCTTCCGGAATGGCGGCGCAATTGATGGCAAGAAATGGGCCGCTACTGCGACGGCTATGGTGGTAGATGGCGCGCGCGACAAGTTCTTTGCCGGTGCCGCTTTCTCCTAGAATCAGCACGTTTACGTTCTGTCCCGCAACACGACCGATCTGCTTGCATACCCCTCGCATCAAGTTGCCGCCGCCGATGATCTGCTGCGGTTGATCTTCAGGAAGATCGGACTCTCCGACAAACGCAGGAACCTGCATCAGCTTGCGGATTTGGCATCCCTGTCGAACCAAATCGCGGAGTTGTGCGACATCCAGAGGCTTGATGAGGTAGTCGAAAGCACCCTGCTTCATGGCCTGAATGGCGACCTCGGACGTGCCATAGCCCGTTATGAAGATCACGAGCGCCTTGGGATCAACCTGCCGAATTCGGTGGAACACTTCCAGCCCCGACTCAGTTCCCAACCGCACATCAAGCAGGATAACGTCGGGATTCCAGTCTTGGACGGAACGCACTCCTTGATCTCCGTTGTCAGCTGCGCGAACTTCGATCTCGCTGTCGGAGAAGACGTCAGTGATACTGAAGCGGACGTTGCGCTCATCATCTATGACTAGTACTCGGCTCATCGCTCATTGGTTCCAAGATCAACGTGGGCCAACTCACAAGTACTGCTTGTTAGCTGCTCTACCAGCGGTAGGTGAATGCAGAAAACCGCGCCGCCTTGGGGAGAATTTCGGCCTGCCAGAGTGCCTCCCTGTTCTTCGATCATTCGTCGGCTGATTGCTAATCCCAGCCCGGAGCCGTTGCTGCGAGTCGTTACGAAAGGTTCAAACAAACGATTGATAACCGCTGGAGAAATGCCAGGACCAGCGTCTTCGATTTCCAGCGTGGCGCGGCAACGGGTCTCATCCGTGCTAAGCCGGATGGTGAGATCGCCTCCATCCGGCATGAACTCGATGGCATTCAACATCAGGTTCACCAGCACTTGCTGAATCATACGCGCGTCACCGCAGACGAGAGGAATAGGCTCAGCTTCTTTGCGAACGATCCGTATGTGTCGTTTCTGCAATTGGCCATCCAGAAGCCTCAAGGTACCTTCCAGTATGCCGCCGAGAGAGCAGGCCGCACGTTCTGATTTTTCCGGCTTCGCAAAATCCAGAAGTCCCTGCACCGTGCTTTCTATTCTGGAGACTTCTTCAAGTAGCACTTGAAGATGCTCTTCGCTGAGGGAATGCACGGGCTGTCGTTCGGCAGCGCGCTGGATGAGCAGCTTTACCGAGGTCAGGGGATTGCGAATCTCGTGAGCCACACCCGCTGCCAGCTCTCCTACCGCAGCCAATCGCTCGGCACGTGCGACCTCCTGTCGCGTTTGTTGCAACTCTTCCACGACGCGATGGACGTTTTGAACGATGCGCTGTACCTGCGACTCTAGAAGATTCAGTTCTCCCGCAGACCCCTGCGAAACGATGTCGATTCGTCCCAAGTCCATTCGTAAGTCGCCTTCGGCTCCTCTCAATGTGACACTCATTTCTGACAAAGATTGACGCAAGCCTCGCGCAATCCACATCGCCAATCCTATACCCACCAAGAGCCCGAGCGCCAGCAACACTGCGCGGACAATCATGATCACCATGTCGGTGCGACTGCGCTGATCGACAATTGTGATAAATTGCTGCTGCTGGGCGCGAATCAATTGCTGGCAGTCGTCGATCAACTGAGCCAACACGCTGGATACAACTGTTTTATTCTGCCGCCGCTCAGACTCAAATCGGTTTCTCAACGAGGTTAGATGCTTTTGCGATAATGGGTCATCAATGCTGTCGTTCAAGGCAAGCAAGGTCGCAGAAATGGACTGCTCGGTTGCTTGCCGTGAAGCGGACGAATCTTCACCCAACGGAAGTCTGCTTAAATCGGTGAGTTGATCCTGAAGCTGTAAAGTCTGCTCAACATGATCTGCAACAGACGCTAGGGCTGCTCTTTGCCGACCGTTCTGCCAGGGCACATACATTGTCGTCGCGGCACTGTGGATGATCCATAACACACCCAAAGCAACCGTGGGGAGATTCACTTGGTGTGTGACACGCCACATGTCTGCTGTTTCCCTCCTGCCACCTTGTTTCTGGCTCGTCGTCTTGTAGTAGAGTTGATTGCGCTCCGTCATGGGCAAGTGAGTCTGGGGATACATTTCTCTCATTTTGTGGATATATTGTATCCACGCATCTCGCCTCTTCCGTAGCCGCGAGGAAGCGCTTGCCGAAGCGAACCAACCTGCTGATGAATTCGAGCAGGTCTTCCAAAATCATTGCTAACTTCAACTTGCCACGGCAGTGCGAGCCCGATTCACGTTGACTGCCACTCCACCAAACCCGTCCGCTGAGAGACTGGCATGGTTTCTGCCTCGTGCGGCCACTCTGGATTGCTGGTGTAATGCCTCTCGGAGACTACGTGGAATGCAGATCGTCACCCAAAAGAAATGGATCACCGGGCTGTTGGTCGCGACTGCGGCCGGGGCCTCTGTGGTCTGGTCGAGTCTGAACGCGGCGCAGCCGACCCCTACGACTCCAAAGCCCGTTCCCGAGAACGAACCGAGATCGGCCACCGCAGTGCGAGTTCTGACGATTCATCCCTCGACGAAGGGCACGACTCGGCAAACGTCGCTTCCGTGCTCCGCTCACTGGCACGATTATGCGAGCTTGTGTGCCAAGGCGTCTGGCTATCTGGGCGATCTCCAAGTTGACATCGGTAGCCGAGTGAAACAAGGCCAGATTCTGGCCAGAATCGACGTCCCGGAATTGGAGCAGGATGTTGCAGTCGCCGAAGCGACCTTGGCTCACTCTCTCGCCTCGGTCCATCAGGTGGAGGCGCGAAAGAAATCTGTGATCGCTGATCAGCGGGCAGCAGAGGCCGCAGTGCTCAAAGCCCAATCGGATGTCGAGCGTTGGACCGCCGAATGCACTTTCCGCGAGAAGGAGTATCGCAGGTTTCAAGAACTCAATCGTTCCGACAGTGTGCATAAGGCGCTCGTTGACGAAAAGCTATTTCAACTGCAATCGGTCCAAGCTGGGCAACAAGCGGCGAACTCCGCTGTATTGGCCGTTCGTGAACAGGCTGCTGCTGCCACGGCGAGGGTGGAATTGGCAGAAGCCGATCTGCTGGTCGCGAAAGCACAGACCAAGATTGGCCAGACTCACCTCGAGAAAGCCCGCTTGTATGCGTCTTTTTCCTCGATCGTCAGCCCCTATGACGGAGTGGTGACCTCTCGCAACTTTCACCGTGGTGATTTCATTCGAGCAGCTGACAAAGGCACGGAGCGGCCGCTCTTGATGGTTGGTCGAACTGACCTGATTCGTGTGGTGGTTCACATCCCAGATCGTGAAGTTCCGTACGCACACACTGGTGATCCAGTGACAATCGAGTTCGACGCTCTGCCGGGGCGGAAATTTGAATCAACGCTGTCGAGAATCGCGTTTTCCGAAGACACAACAACTCGGACGATGCGTGCGGAAGTCGATCTACCGAATGCAGAGGGGACGATTCTCGATCAGATGTACGGTCGAATGCAGATCGTCCTGGAGCCAGCAAATGGCAGCTTGACCGTTCCCTCCGTTTGTTTGGTCGGCAATCTAGCTGCCGGGCGCGGGCAAGTCTTCATTGTGCGTGACGGCGATGTGCATTTGCAGCCGGTCGCGGTCGGAGCTCACGACGGGGTTTCATGCGAAGTTCTCGAAGGGCTGACGCCGAAAGACCAAGTGGTGATTCGCCCCTCCGCGAATCTGACCGAAGGAACGCATGTGGACGCTCAGCCTGATTCGTCACGAGGGGCGTGAGCCACATAGTCCTGTGATTAAACTCGACGATCTCCCAGGGCCTTTGTCGTCGTTGTGCGAAGATTGACAGCTCGCATGTTTGAGTAGCTCAGATTCCCACCCCCCGAGTTTCCCACCTCTCCCGCGTCCTCTGGCGACTCACAGTTCGCTACTTCTCCACAAAGTATCCCGCATGAATGGACTGATTCGAGGCTCGCTCAAGAATCCCTATGCAGTCACGGTCATGACGCTCGCACTCCTCGTTGTGGGAGCGTTAACTCTGCAACGGATCCCCATCGATATCCTCCCGGTATTCAAGAAACCGGCAGTCCAGATTCTCACCTTCTACGGTGGCATGCCTGCGGTGGGGATGGAAAAGAGCATTACCAATCGCATGGAACGCGGTACCGGCATGGCCAGCGGGGTCGAACGCCAGGAATCTCGGTCCATCGTCGGTGTAAGCCTCGTTCGCAACTTTTTCCAGGGTGGTATTGATCCCAGTGGTGCGCTGACCGAGGAAAGCTCGTTAGCCCAATGGGAATTTCCCACGATGCCGCCAGGCACTCTGCCGCCCGTCGTGCTCCCTTACGATCCCAGCAGCACTGTACCTGTCAGCCTGGTCGCGCTTGATAGCCCTAAAGAACCGGAACAAGTGCTGTACGACGTAGCCCGCTACGAAGTCCGCAACATGTTGATGAGTACGCCGGGAGCCATCGCACCGGTGGTGTACGGCGGCAAGATCCGAGCGGTGATGCTTTATCTCGACCGTATCAAGATGCAGTCGCGGAAGCTGGCGCCCACCGACGTCATGAATGCGATGGACAGCTACAACGTCTTCCTGCCGACCGGCAGTGTCAAGTTGGGTGATCTTGACTATGCCATCGCCTCCAACTCGATGTTCGATCTCGTCAGGGAGATGGACGACATCCCGCTGCGAAATGATTTTGGCAATCCATCGTTTCTCAAGGATGTCGCTGAGCCGCACGATTCATCGTTCATCCAGACCAACGTGGTGCGTGTGAACGGCCGCAGGCAAGTCTACGTTCCCGTCTACAAACAGCGTGGTGCCAGTACGTTGGGCGTTGTTGATACGGTCAAGAAGAACCTACCTGAGATGGAGTCTCGACTGAGTAAGCCGGACGTCAAACTGGGACTCGTCATGGACCAGTCCGTCTACGTGCGCAGCTCGATCGCGGCACTGGTCCAGGAGGGCGTCTTAGGAGCTGTTCTGTGTTCGCTGGTCATTCTGCTGTTCCTGGGCGAATGGCGAATGACGTTAATTGCGGTGATTACAATACCCTTGTCGATCTTGGCAGCAATCGCCTGCTTGTACGCCGCCGGGCAGACAATCAACGTCATGACTCTGGCTGGCTTTGCGCTGGCAATCGGTCCGTTGGTCGATAACGCCATCATTTGCTTAGAGAATACCCACCGCCACATGTCCAATGGCGTGGGCGTCGAGGAAGCCGCATATCGCGGGTCAAGCGAGGTGGCGTTGCCGGCCCTGGTGGCGACTTTGTGTACGTTCCTCGTTCTGATGCCACTCATCCTGGTGCCAGGCATTGGTGAGTTTCTGTTTGCTCCCATGACTCTGGCCGTGTTTTTCGCGATGGTTGCCGCATACATGTTCTCGCAATCTCTCGTGCCGTCTTACAGCAGGGTGCTTCTGAAATCGCACGCCGCTCACGGACACGATTCTCACCAAGGGAAGAATTGGTTCGCCCGTTGGGAATCGGTCTTAAACTGGGGCATTGCCCGCTACGAACGTGGGTTGGATCTGGCTCTTCGCTGGCGTGTGCTGACGGTCGCACTGGGGATTGGAGCCTTGATCCTATTCGGCGTGACCCTCGGCCCGCGCCTGGGACGTGAATTCTTCCCGGAAGTCGACGCTGGTTCCTTCGAATTCACTGTTCGGGCACCGACGGGAACTCGAATCGAACAGACCGAGGAGAAGATCGTCCAGGTCGAAGAGTTCGTTCAGAAGACGATTCCTAAGCATGATTTGCAGATGGTGGTCGTTCAGATTGGTGTTACTCCCGATATTTCATCCGCGTATACCCCCAACGCCGGGCCGATGGACTCCGTCGTGAAGGTGCAACTGAATCCACATCGCCAGCACACCGCCCAGCACTATGTCCGAATGCTCCGACAAGGGTTTGCCCAGCAAGCTGAGTTCGCCCAGTTAGAATTTGCTTTTGACGCCGGAGGCATGGTCCGGAGCGCCCTGAACGAAGGGAAGTCTTCACCGATCAACATCCAGATCACCGGAAAAAACGCTGAGCTCTCAAACAAGGTTGCCGCAGCGGTCAAACGCGAAGTGGAGTTGATCAAGGGAGTTGAGGACGCCCGTATCATACAGCGCCTGAACTATCCACAGTTGAGCATCAGCGTGGACCGCACCAAGGCAGCGGCACTGGGGCTGACACAGCAGGACGTGATGAGGAATGTGGTCGCCGCGTGCAATTCCAGCATCGCGTTTAATAAACGAAACTTCTGGATCGACCCCGTCTCTCGCAACCAGTACTTCGTCGGGGTGCAATATCCCGAAGACGAAATTCAGTCGATCGACACTCTGCTGGACATCCCGATCACGAGCCCCAAGCAGGCATCACCGGTGCCCCTTCGTTCCGTGGCCACCATTTCGCGGACCACGGTCCCGTCAGAGATCACTCACTCGAACATCCAGCCCACGATTGATCTGATGTTGAATGTCGACGGTCGTAGTCTCGGAGACGTGGCCGACGATGTAGCGCGGGTGCTGCGCAAGTACGGTGCCCAGGAATCTGACGGCGTTTGGACTACCTATGACCCGACGCGGCCCGGCGAGAACAAATCCTTACCCGGTTCGAAGATCATCATGGCCGGTGAATACGCCAAGATGCGGACGACCTTCGTCAGCATGGGATACGGCCTGATTCTGGCCTTTCTGTTGATGTATTTCTTGATGGTCGCCCTCGGACGATCGTTCGTTGTTCCGTTGACCGTACTTTTGACTGTTCCCTTGTCGCTGTGCGGCGTGATTCCGGCCTTGTACTTCACGGGTTCTGCGCTCAACGTCCAATCATTACTCGGGCTGATCTTCGTCGTCGGCATCAACGTGGCTAATACCGTCCTGATGACCGATTTCGCGCAGAATCTGCGTCTCAATGAGCAACTTTCGCCTACCGAGGCGATTCGAAAATCGGCAGCCATCCGAGTTCGTCCGATCATGATGACCGCGTTGGCGGCGTTCTTCGCAATGGTGCCAGCGTCCTTGGCGCTTGAGCACGGCAGCGAGGCGAACGCCCCATTGGCGCGCGCCATTCTCGGAGGCCTGCTCGCTGGAGCACCTGCGACTCTGTTCGTGCTACCAGCACTTTACTCGTTGATGGTGCGGGACAATCGTTCTCTTGAAGAGGAACAAACTCTAGCCACGGCGTGATAACATTTTAGCCATCCGGCTTAGATGGGCGAACTTCGTCGGCTGAGTTTCTGGATTACACAAAGGTGGCGGTCAGTCGTGAACTTTTGCGGCCGATAAATAGAAGAAACGCAAGGTTCTATCACAGCCAGACAGCCTACGGGCCTGCGCCGCAGCATGAGTTCTCGCGAGAACTCCAGCCTGCGACACGAAACTCATTGCAGACATTGGATGTCCGCAACATCAGGAGAAGGATCTCATGCGTCACTCTTGTTCGATAAGAGCCGCTCTCAGTGTGTTGTATGTGGCCTCCGGTTGCACCGCTGTCTCGTTGAATCAACCGCGTTTAAGTGAACAAAAGGTGCAGCCCTTCAAAGCGTTTGCGGCGAAGGACGCATCACAGCCAGCTCCCTTGCTAAACGCCGCCGCGTTGGATGCCTTATCTCCGCCACGAGTCAACCGCCCGACGGAGATTCCGCGTTCAGAAGACATCGCTCAAATGCGGCCTGTGGCGGAAGAGAAGTTCGTTGTAGGCAAGGTTAATCTTTCTTCGTCCTTGTCGATGGAACCCACGGGACGTACCTCTCGGGGCACCAACGAGCAGCCCAGCACTTCCATTCGGCTCGCGCAGAATCTCGAACCCGCTGCGGATACCCCCGCTGCTCGACGAGATAATCAGGTTCAGGCGCCTCAGTTGCTCGACGAAACTCCCTCGGAAGCCGACGGGCAGGCTCTGGATAGTTCTGCTGAAGAAGTGGTCTTGCCCGTCGGATACGCTCTGAGCTTAGGTAACGTGCTGTACTTGGTTGACGCTCAGAATCCGAACGTGGCGTTTGCTCGCGAGCGGATCAACGAGGCTTATGCTCGCGTTGATCGAGCGGAAGCACTCTGGTTGCCCTCAATTCGAGCTGGGCTGAATTACGTCCATCACGAAGGCAACGTGCAAGACGTCGTCGGTAACGTCTTCGAAACGAATAAGAGTTCGCTGTATGGTGGCTTTGGAGCTGGTGCGAGTGGCGGAGGCACCCCCGCCGTCCCCGGCCTGGCCGCCCAATTCCATTTTGCTGACGCTATTTTCCAGCCCAAGATCACCGGGCATCAGGCAACATCTCGCCAATTTGGCGCGGCTGCTACCCGCAATGATGTGCTGCGAAATACCGCAGTGGCATATCTGGAGCTCCTGCGATCTGAACAATCGCTAGCCATTTCAGAAGAAGCCCTCACCAATGTCGCTCAACTCGTCAAACTAACTGGTGATTACGCCCGCACAGGGCAGGGCTTGCGATCTGACTATGAGCGAATGCTCGCGGAACAGTCGATTCGAAAAGCAGACGTTTTTGCGAGAGTCGAAGCGGTGCGAGTCGCCTCGGCCCGGTTGGCCCAGTTGCTCCACTCTGATCCGTCTCTTCGCATTTCAAGTGGCGAACCGATGGTAATACCACTGGACTTAGTTGATCGGACTTCGTCGTCAGCTTCGTTTGTCGCCACGGGTTTGCAACGCCGGCCGGAGTTGGCTGAGCAGAAGCATCTCGTGGCAGAGGCAGTTCAGCGGCTGAATCGCGAGAAATATGCTCCGCTGGTTCCCAGTGTCCTGCTGGGCCTCAGCTATGGTGGCATGGGTGGCGGACTGGGCAGTTCTATAACCAACACGCGAGATCGCTGGGATGCCGATGCCCTCGCCTATTGGGAGATTCGTAACATTGGCGTAGGAGAAATGGCTGCCCGCAATGAAATGTCATCGGTCATCCGACAGGCCCAACATCGGGAGGTGGCAGTCATGGATCAGGTCGCCCGCGAGGTCGCTGAAGCTCACGTCCAAGTACTGGAACGGGAACGTCGCATCTCAGTTGCTAAGCAGGGCATTTTAGCGGCGGAACGCTCATTCCGACTCAACGAAGAGAGAATTGAGAATGCTCAAGGTCTGCCTATCGAATCCTTGCAGGCAGTCCAGGCTTTAGCTGCCGCCCGGCTGAGTTATCTGAATGCAGTAACAGATTACAATATTGCACAGTTTGAACTAACGCGTGCCATCGGCTGGTTCGAAGGCGAATCGACCCCACAATAACGATTTACTCAACTGCTCATCGCGGCCACCAGCCTGACTTTGAGTATCACACATTTCGATGCGATAAGGGTGCGGCGCACGCACATGTTCCAAGGCGATGGCCGGGCGGCATTTCTTATACTGCTGACCTATGAATTCGGCGCTCGACAATCGAGACGCAAGGGCTGTGGAGCAGGTTTTGTAATCGGTTTTCGCGTGGCGTCGTATACTCAGGACGGACGGCCACGGTTGCAATGGTGGTGAATGTGCAAAGGGAGTGGAACAGTGAAGAGCACCATCCTCGCGGTTTGGATCACCATCGCCCTTTGGACTCTAGTTGCTTCTGGGCAAGAACAGCTTGGAGTGATTGAAACAAGTCCGCTCCTACCCGCGTCGACAGACGGAGATGAGATTGTTCGATATCCAGTTGCAAATCGCGGAGACGTGTTACTGATTCCCGTGAGCGTGAGAGGGATTGAGTATAAGTTCCTGCTCGACACGGGAGCGATGACGAATGTCCTCGATAAATCGCTTGCCGATGAACTTGGACCTCTGAGCCGAAGTCGTCAATCCTATCCAAAAGGTTTCCCTGCGACATATGTTCTTCCGGAATTCAAGCTCTCTAGTACAGACATTCAAATTCACGGGGATGCGATAATCGTGGATCTCGCAGAACTCCGACGAATGTCTGGGTATAACATCAAAGGCATATTGGGAATTAACTTCCTTCGGAAGTTTGTGATTGAGCTGGATTTTGACTCTGGATCGGTTGCGTTTTTTGAGCGTGCGCCCGGGCGTGCAACGAAGCCGATCCCGATGAGGCGAGATCAATTCAATCGCCCAGTCGTCTTGATCAGCATCGCCCCTGATCTGCAAATTCCGTTTCTGATTGACACTGGCATGGCCTCGCCTGGAATTGGCGAAGTGACCTCATCGACATTCGAAGAGTTGCGGAAATCTGAACGATTGCAAATGCTGGCAACCAAGGCCAGGACACTAACTGTTGATGGAGTTGTTACCAATCCAAAGGCCCAACTCGACGTTTTCAAGTTTGGCGAGTACGAGCATCGAAACCTGCAACTTAATCGAGGCACATTAAATGCCTTAGGGCTACAGTACCTCTCCCGCTACAAGATCACTCTCGACTTAATGAGCGATCAAGCGTGGTTTGAGCCCGGAAAAACATTCTCCCGACCGCCGGTTTTTGATGCGAGCGGCATGATCATTTCGACACAAGGCGAGTGGATCGTAGTCGATCGGGTTCATCCTGACGGCCCCGCGTTTGCCGCTGGCATCCAACCAGATGACGTGTTGACCCACCTCAACGGATGCGAGGTGAGTAATCACTCGCTGTTTACTATCCGTCAGATTCTCTGCGAGCAGAATTGTAATGTCAAAATGACGATTCAGCGTTCCGGAGTGAGTCGTGACTACGACTTCCTTCTAAGCAACTGGCAGAACGCCGTGCTGGATGATTCCAAATAGGTCGACTGAGGAAGAGAAAGCTACTCTTGCAAAGCATGCATCGCGATTTTTCCGCCAACTCCTTGGAAGTCAAGTTCATCTAGACGGGCGATCGTCGGAGACAACTCAATGTGCTCGACGGTGCCGATGGTCTCGTCGAGAACGAGTCCTGCTTCCGATACAACGAATGCGACACGCATCTTTGAGCAGATGGATAAGAATCCGTGTAGGCGAGGTGCCTAACCCGTGATGACGAATTCATGTCCCACGCTCGCGCGAACTCGGCCGGGGTGACGTACCCCAGCGAACCGTGAGGTCGCACTTCGTTATACTGACGACGCCAACTGGCTCCCAACGACACTGCGTCGCGCAGTGACTCGAACACTGCGGAGCTCAGGAATTCGTCCCGCAGCTTCGAATGAAAACTCTCCGGGTAGCCATTCTCCCACGGTCGCCCCGGCTTGATATTCAGCGGCCCCACCGCAGACGGCTGCAACCACTCTCGCAAGACCCCATCCTTACGGAGAACTTGCAGAGTCACTTGGGCGAGTACTGCTCGCGATGGACTTGCCCAAGTTTTGCGGGCGCTCGGATTTGGATTAAGTGGCTTTGGCGAACTGAGCCGGTGGCAGATGGCCCAATGCCGAGTGCCGACTGACTCGGTTATAGAACACTTCGATGTATTCGAAGAGGCTGTGGCAAGCCTCGGCGCGAGTTTCATACTGCTCGTGGTGAGTGAGTCCTTTCTTCAACGTGGCGAAAAAGATTTTCCATCGGAGCATTGTTCCAGCAGTCCCCTCGACGGCTCATCGAGCATGTGATGCCGTGGGTATTCAGCACGCATTGATAATGCTCGCTGGCGTACTGCACGCCGCGATCGGAGTGGGCCACCAGTTTCTCCCCGGGACAGTGACGGGACAGCGCCATGTTCAACGCGTCAACCACCAGTCGACTGTCGATCCAGTCCGACATCGACCAGCCCACAATCTCACGCGTGAACAAGTCTTCGACCCCCGCCAGATACAACCAGCCCTCCACCGTAGGAATGGACGTAATGTCCGACGTCCACGTTTCATCTTTCTGTGAGGGGCTGAAGCTGCGATCCACGATGTTCTCGGCAAGAGGATATTGATGATTCGAGTCCGTGGTGGTCACTCGAAACCGACGCTGCGTTTTGGCCTGAATTTCTGCCTGTTGCATGCACTTCGCCACCGTCTTCCGGTTGCATGCCTGACCTTGGCTCACGAGTTCCGCATGGACTCGCGGCGAACCATATGCCTTCCGGCTGGACTGATGGACTTCCCGAATCTGTGCTGTCAGTACCTCACGACGTTGCACACTGAGATTGGGACCACGCCCTCGCCAGGCATAATACCCACTGCGGCTGACCTGCAACACGAGGCGCTGGGCCGACACCGGCCACTGCTGTCGATGATCGTTGATGAAGGCATATCTCACTTCGACACCTCGCGAAGAAGGCCGCCGCAATTTTTAAGATCTCCCGCTCCATCAAAAGCCGTGAATTCTCCGCGCGCAGCCGACGGTTCTCGGCTTCCAGAGTCGTCTGCTGCACCGTGCCGGGGGGCGACGCACCGCCACCTAGCCAAATTGTTGCCGCCGTCTCCGCAAGAGATTCTCGCGAACATCCAGTCGCCGCGCCGCCTCGGCGAAAGAAGAGCCCTGCTGCTCGACCAACCGCACCGCTCCCCGCTTGAACTCAGGCGTAAACTGCCGACGAATTCTAGATTCAGTCATGGCTTCTACTCCTCACGTCCTAAGGTACGCTCTTCGCCGAGCGCCCGCAAAACGAGGGCAAGTCCAGCTGGCGAACGGCGGAAGTCACGGTGACAAACCAGCAGGGAAGCCTCAAACCTCCGCACCAGCGGACGCAAAGAAGGATGGCAAGAAGTCGAAGTGACGACTCAACTTCGGAGTCGTCAGTGTCCCGGCAGGTTGATGACGCGACCGGGCTCATTATTGTGGAGTGTTGTGCGACCGTCTGTTCGATCGAAAGGTTGCTGAGGGATTGGCTCAGTCGGCTTTCGAGGGAAGCTGCTCAATATGAGCAGTTGAAACCCGTCGCACGCCCACTGTTCGCGAGAACGCGCTCATTTTGTAGATGTGTGCACAAGTTGTTCGACGCAGAAGATACCCTTGACCCAGTTTTCTATTGTAACCTACTACCCACCTCCCTCCTCAACCACGCTGATCTCCGAGCAACGTTCTCCTGTCTTTGCCATCTTTAGAGGCTCCGAGCTCTTCGAGACACCGAGGAGTCTCTAAAATGCTCGCAAGCCCTTCTCTTTCCTAAAATCAGAAATTGCTGTTGACAAAACGATGACTCGCTTTGTCGGCAACCTCTCAAAAGTAGCGAACTCATGGACGAGGCGCTACCGGGGGGTGTTGCGCCATTCTTCCACATAAATTTCAGGTGCCAGATGATGGATCGTATTGTGGCAAGAGTTCGGCTCATTGTCTTTTCTCTGTGCTATCTGACTTTCACCGGGGCGGCGTGGGCTCAAGATCCGTTCAATCCCATCGAACACCGCTACGACCGAATCGGCGAAGACGACACAGAGCGTTCGCAATTGTCCTCTGCTCCGAATCACTCCGCTGCTTATGATGCCACCCACGAAATCTCTGAGGTTGAAGCTCGCTTAGAACGCGAACTCCAGCGTTTGCGGCACGACTTTGACGCCCTGAAACCTAGTCCCGCGAGGTCCAAGTATCCCAGCGTGGAGATTCACGGCGCGTTTCAAGTGGACTCCGCTTGGTTCGATCAATCAGCGAACAATCGAGCCACCATCAACGACCTCGACGGACCCGGGAATGGTGACATCCAAGACGGTACGAGTTTTCGGCGCACACGCCTCTCTGCGAACGGCACTGTTGCAGAGAACATGAACTACTTCGTTCAAATGGACTTCGCCTTCTTTGGTCGCCCAACATTCACTGACGTGTGGATGGAGTTTACTCAAGTACCCCTCTTGGGGAATGTCAAGGTCGGTCAATGGAAGCAGCCATTCTCTTTGGAAGTAGTCTCAAGCTTTCGTTATACGACGTTTGCCGAGCGTTCATTGCTGTTTCAGGCCCTTGATCCCTTTCGCCACATCGGTATTGGGTTCTGGAACTATTCCGAAGACGAGCGGATGACTTGGGCAGCGTCGTTCTATCGACCGGGTCAAGACCAATTTGGCGGGTCACTGGCTGATAATGGGGGATACGCCGGTGTTGGTCGTATTACAATGCTTCCATGGTGGGAATGCGAAGGCACTGAATACCTTCACTTGGGCGTTGGCTATAACTACGTCGCCCCAAAAGACGAGACTGCCCGCTTCCGGACCATTCCAGAATACTTCGTTGGTGAACAAGCAGGCGTAACACCGGCTGGGACTTCAGGACAGGCGGCACCTGGTAACTTTAATGGCACACCGTTCTTTATTGATACCGGCGCCCAAGGCGTTCGTGACTACAACCTCTTTGGGACTGAAGTCCTATGGGTGGATGGCCCATTGTCGGTTCAGTCCGAAGCAATGTGGTTGTCTGGAACTCGAACCAACGGACTGAGCATGTACTTTCCCGGGGCCTATGCGCAGGTGGGCTTCTTCCTGACGGGCGAACATCGACCTTACAATCGAAAGCAGGGCGCGATTGACCGCATTCAAGTGAAACACCCCTTCGGACTAGTGCGCAATGACGACTGCGAATATGGCTGGGGCGCATGGGAGGTTGCCGCTCGGTATTCGTATCTCAACCTGAACAGCAGAGACATTCAAGGTGGCAGATTGTCTGATGTTACATTGGGACTTAACTGGTATCTCAATAATTACGCTAAGATACAGTTTAACTACATCCGCGCGCTTCTTGACAACGCCAGCCATGGCGACAGTACGGCCAACATCGTCGGCGTGAGGGCCCAGTTGGACTTTTAGCGCACTTTGCGTCTGACGTGTGAGCCAGCACAAGTCTTTACCGGTTGCGGTACCTTTGTTTGTAGGAGATGTACCTGACAGGCTAGCATCCTCAGAAATGGAACGGCGCCGCTGCAAGCAGCCTCGGTTGCGCGCGTGATGGGCCGCAACTGCGATCGCTCCTCTTGAGTTTTCGATAAGCTATTGAGGGGCTGGTCGCGAGTTCTTCTGAGAACTAATTCAGTATCAGCGAATAAGAGCACTCGGCAGCGCGCGGCGGAGCAAGACGATGCTGGAACTTGATCTGTAAGCTCTCAATCCGCCTCTGCCCGCACGCGATCAACTGTTCTTCGCTACTGCCGGGAAGCCCGTGAAAGACGAAGTCAGAAGTTACATCTTGGGAGGCACGTCTTTCGCATAGGGCGACACTGTCCCGAATACTTTTGTGCTGTTGGAGGCTGCACAGCGAAAGCAAGCTTTCAGAATGCGGAAAAACCGATTGCCATGGAGGAAAGGACTTTTCCTCAGTCATGCAGTGTATCGAATGTTCACTTTGCCTTTCGTCCTTTTCTCGGGTGCAGCGTCCTTTGAATCACGGTGCGCCCCTTGGCGCGAGGGCCGAACTGAGCTTTCGCTCGTAGCCTTCCCACATCGCTGGGTAAGAGACTCCATGCTTGTAGGGCGTTTTGCTATTGCGAGGGCTATTCTTCTCATTTCGGCGGAGCCCGACTCGTTGTAGGGCCGCGGATAAGATCACCAGACGCAAAGACGGCACGACAATTGCGATTCGCGTGGATCCTCGCCCAAGCGCGGTTTGGTGTCCTTAATCGAGTTCATCTTTCCACTGTGTCCTATCTCCACAGATGCGAATCGAATGAATTTCGAAGTAATTGTGGGCGTGTGCGACCACGTACCGTCTCTCGGCTTAACGGCGACGAAGCTACATAAGTTCAACGGACCTAGTCTCGTTGGCCAAAAGCTCTCAGCCAGCGGCTGACGAGCTACAGACGCGAATCAACTCTAAGACCGCATAGGGGCGCTGAGTATGGGACTGGTTAGTTTTGCGTTGAACAACCGCCATGCAATCAGCGTCTTGGCTATCGCTATTGTTGTACTCGGATTGGTCGCGGCCTGGATGATTCCGGTAGACATCTTACCCGTCTTTCGAGCGCCGGCCGTGCAGGTAATGACCTTCTATAGTGGCATGCCCGCGGGTGTCGTCGAGAAGAACATTACGAACCGCCTGGAACGTTGGACTGGCCAGGCGAATGGGACGATGCTGCAGGAATCTAAGTCCATGGTCGGTGTCAGTATCATCCGGAATTATTTTAGCGACACTACCGATCCGAACAGCGCGTTGACACAAGTTAATTCTCTTGCCTTGTCCAACCTGCGATATCTCCCTCCCGGAACGCTGCCATCAATTGTACTACCGTTTGATCCTTCGGCGACAATGCCCACGTGCATCCTGAGTGTGTCAAGCGAGAAGCATTCGGAGGGTGAGCTTCAGGACATTGGCCGGTACGACCTGCGGAATGTCATCCAGTCAGTACCGGGTGCCGTCGCGCCAGCCGTCTTCGGGGGCAAAGTTCGCGCCGTGATGGCCTATGTAGATCGAGACAAGATCGAGGCTCGCAACCTTTCACCAGTTGATGTCGTCGATGCAATCAGTGATTCCAATATCATGCTGCCTACTGGTGGGGCTCGGATTGGGGACATTGATTATCAGATCGACTCCGACAGCATGTACGAAAGTCCGGAAGCAATGGGATTTGTCCCGTTGAACACGACATCGGGTAATGCAACTTTTGTAAAGGATGTCGGAACGGTCGAAGATGCTTCGCGCATCCAAACTGGAACCGTTCGAATCAATGGTCGGCGCCAGGTTTATGTGCCCGTTTACAGGCAGCAGGGGGCGAGCACGTTGAGTGTCGTGGATGGCGTCAAACAGGCGGTTCCCACGATGCTTGAACGCGTGCCGGAAGGGGTCAAGCCTGAAGTCGTTATGGATCAATCTGTGTACGTTCGGGGGGCCATCGAGAGTCTATTGCATGAAGGCATCTTGGGGGCTGGACTGGCGTCGTTGATGATTCTGTTCTTCTTGGGAAGTATGCGAACGACGATTATTGCCGTGACATGCATTCCCCTCTCAATATTAACTGCCATCAGTTGCCTGCTCGCCACAGGGAACACTGTCAACGCCATGACGCTCGGGGGTCTCGCTCTGGCGATTGGACCCCTTGTCGATAACGCAATTGTTGTTCTTGAGAATACGCATCGCCATCTGCACTTGAAGGGTGAGAGGAAATCCAGCTTCCAGGCAGCACTTGATGGCGCCGGGGAAGTCGCATTGCCCGTGCTTGTGGCGACCTGCACGACAATCATTGTGCTTATGCCTATTGCGTTTACCCCGGGGATGGGGAAATTTCTATTTCGCCCTCTGGCACTCAGCGTGACCTTCGCGATGCTGGCGTCTTATGGACTGTCTCTGACGCTTGTGCCAGCTTGGTGCGCGACGTGGTTGAAGGGATCTACCGATCATCATGGAACTGGCAAAAAATCATTCATTGAACGGCTTCATGGCCCAATCGATCAAGCTTTAGTGTATACTGTGAAAGTGTACTCGCGGATGTTAGAGTTTGTCTTGCGGCACCGCTGGAAGGTGGTGCTGACCGTGGTGGTTTTGTTCGGTCTGTCCCTTACCCTAGGCCCTCATTTGGGCCAAGAACTGTTTCCAGAGGTGGATGCCGGGCAACTCGTTATCACTGTTCGAGGACCAACTGGATCGCGACTCGAAGTGCATGAGAAGACGATCGTCCAAGTCGAAGATGCCATTAAGGAAGAAATTCCAGCAAGCGACTTGAGTATGATTATCTCGGAACTCGGACTGGTACCTGACTGGTCAGCAGCCTACACGCCAAATACCGGTCCTCAAGATGCGGTGCTGAAAGTCCAGCTAACTGAGCAGCGCCAGCAAACCGCTCAAGAGTACGCGACAAGATTGAGAAAGACCCTTAACGAACGATTTCCAGGCATTGAATTCGCTTTCAATACCGGAGGTCTCGTGTCTGCCGCTTTGAATTACGGTGCGCTATCACCAATCAACATTCAGATCGTAGGCAAGAAGACAACGGAAGGGCGTAAGCTCGCCCGCGACATTCTGCGACTCGCGCGGGAAGTTCCGGGAGCTGCTGATGTGCGTATTGTGCAGCGGTTCGATTACCCGCAACTTTTTATTTCAGTCGATCGTTTGAAGGCTGCGGATCTTGGATTGAGTCAACAGGACGTCATTCGAAACGTCGTTACATGTCTCAATTCTAGTATCCAGTTTTCGCGAAACTTCTGGATAGATCCCGTAAGTGGAAATCAATACTGGGTTGGAGTTCAGTATCGTGAGGAAGCAGTTGATTCCATCGACGATCTGATGAACATCCCAATATCAAGCAAGAATGCTGACCGCACAGTATTGCTCCGAAATGTTGCAACATTGCACCGGACGAGCACCTCAGCCGAGATCGTTCACGCCAATTACTCACCCATTATTGAGGTGATGTCAAATGTGTCGGGACGAGATGCTGGCAGCGTTGCAGCTGAGATTGAACGCAGGATTGCGAAGCTCAACATCCCTTCCGGTGTGCAGGTGCGGATGAGCGGCGAGGTGCAACAGATGCGAATCGCGTTCGGAAGCATGGGCTTCGGTCTGCTGATGGCGACAGTTCTCGTTTATCTCATCATGGTGGCGTTGTTCAGATCATATCTGGATCCATTTATTATTCTCGCCGTCGTCCCTCTGGGCCTGACCGGCGTATTAGTTACATTGTACTGCACCGGCACTCGATTGAATGTTCAGTCTAGCATGGGCGTCATCTTTATGGTCGGCATCGTGGTCGCTAACAGCGTACTGCTGGTGGACTTTGCGAACCGCCTGCTAGTCCAAGGAATGAGCGTTCATGATGCGATCGTGAAGGCGGGAGGATTGCGGCTTCGTCCAATCGTTATGACTTTTCTGGCGACGTTCATCAGCTTGATTCCGATGGCAATCGGGATGGGTAAAGGTAGCGAAGCAAATGTCCCACTTGGTCGCGCGGTGCTCGGCGGCTTGTTGGCGGGCACGATCCTGACGCTGTTTGTCGTACCCATTCTTTACTCTTGGTTACGGCGGCCTCCAGAGCCTGAGCCGAGCCGCGCGGCATGAAGCACATGCACGTAAATAACAAGGCCGAGACGTTCTTCGCGGAGTTAATGAGATGATGATCACGATTCAACAATTCTTGGCTGGTGCTGCCATATTTTCTCTGATTGCTCTCGGCAGCATTGGATTGACTGGGTGCAATGACTCTGTCGCGGCTCCGCCAGCAAGCAACGCCCGTAACGAAGAGAAAACCGCGGCCGAATCCGGCTCTGTGAACGGCAATTCCGTCATCAACGCAACTCGGCCAGCGTCCGGTCAGGCTATTTCTGTCCAAACTATTGTGCCCGTGCGCCGCAATCTCGTTCAAAAGTTCTCGCAGCCAGGAGTGGTCGAGGCTGCCGCGTCGGCGGATCTTTTCTCGCGAATCTCTGGGTATGTGAAAAGCGTCAACGTCGACATCGGTGATACGGTCGAGGCGGGCCAGATTTTGCTGGAGGTAGACGTTCCGGAGCTGCAGCAAGAGTTGAGTTACAAGGATGCCTTGGTAGCTCTGGCGGAGGCTGAACTGGCTCAAACTCGGACGGCGGTTGACGCTGCTGAAGGCGCCTTGGAAACGCATAGTTCTCAATTGGAACTTGCCGCCGCAGAAGTGAAGAAAGCCGATGCCGAACGCAACTTTCGTAAGCGAGAATTTGAGCGTTACGCAGCTTTGGCCGCTGACAAGACAGGCAGCCCCCAAGTCGCCGATGAGAAGGAACTCGCTTACTTTGCGTCGCGTTCAGCTTACGACAGCATGATCGCCAAGCACCGATCTGTACAAACGGATCTTGTCATCCTTAAGGCTAAACTCGCGAACGCTCAAGCGGATGTTAAGACAAAGATGGCCAAGGTCGCAGTAGCCATCTCGGATCGAGAGAAGACCCGTGTTCAAGCGGACTACGCGCGACTAAAGGCGCCTTACTCAGGGACCATCATTCATCGTAATGTCGATCCCGGCGAATATGTGCACAGTCCAAGCAGCGATAAGGCGACGCCGCCATTCACTATCGCCGGCACGCAGAGTGTAACCATTGTAATGCGCGTTCCCGAGAAGGAAGTTCCGCTTGTGCGATTAGGCAATCCCGTCAGCATGAAGTTCGATGCGTTGCGATCAGAAGTCGTGACAGGAATTGTCGCTCGGATTGCAAGAAGTCTGGAGGAAAAGTCGCGTACCATGCGCGTTGAAATCGACGTCAAGAATCCAGGTGACAAGCTGTATCCGGGCATGTTCGGCTCTGTGTCGTTGGTCCTGTCAGATGTCAAAGACGCGCAAGTCGTTCCGGCGTCAGCGCTGTATGGAACGAGCGATGGTCTGTTTGTGGTGACTGTAAATGATGGCTTGACGCGTCGCGTTCGCGTCCAAACCGGCTACGACGATGGACGCTTCGTCCAGATTTTGTCTGGGTTGACGGGTGATGAGGAAGTCATTGTCAGCAACAAGGGTAATCTCGCTGATGGCCAGCAGGTCGTGGCGTCCCGCGTGAGTGATCATTAGTTCTCTGACTTTACGCTAAGAGGAACCCGAAGAATGGGCAAAGTTTGCCGACTATGGCGCGAGTGCTTCCCGTTCCGTATGAAGCTGCTGTAACGAACGTGTGAAGTTTCCTGCCTGGAGTTCCGATGACTCAACTCGGACTGAATCTGGGAGCCGCCAGACTGCCAGATTCAGCCGGGTCATCCGCAATATCCTTGCGGAAGTCAGGGGAAGTTATGCGTTCTCGCGTCCGTGTCTGCTCCAAAATGTGGGATCAAGCCGCGGTACTCTCAGGCTTGCTGGTGGCTTCCACCACCGCCGGCTGCCACATAACGCTGCCCTCGTCAATTACCTTTGCGCAACCAGCAAGCGAGTCCAGCCGTTCCGAAGCGGAACGAGAATCTGAGAAGATTCAACTCGCGTCGGCGTCGAGTGCTGACGCTGGCGATGCGGTTCGCACTTCGAAGTATCAACCACCGCCACAAGAACTTCCGTTTGCGGTCGAGCCTCGTGAGGGGCGACAGATCTATCCGTTAGATTTGTCGACGGCGATGCGCCTTGGTGACGCCAATAGTCTTGAAGTTCAAATCGCACGGAACCGGTACGAATCAGCCGTGCTGCGAGAAAACGCAGCGCGGGCGATGTGGCTACCCGATCTGATTGTGGGACCAACCTATCAGTATCACGACGGACAGATTCAGCGCGCGATCGGCGAGATATTGGATACGCGCCGCAATTCTCTTTCAATATCGGGCGGACCAGTACTTTCGTGGGACTTGTCCGAAACTCTGTATGCCCGCCTGACAGCTCATCAAATTACCCATGCACGCTCCGCATCTGTAGGTGCGACGCGTAATCAAGCCCTACTTGACATCGCTGAAGGGTACTTCGATCTATTGGCGGCCCATGCGACGATTGCCATCGCGCAGGAAACGTTGAACCACGCACAACGCCTGTCTGATGTCACAGCCTCTTTCGCCAAGAGGGAGGTCGGTCTGCCTTCTGATGCCGCACGAGCGCAAACCGAGTTACAATTCCGCAAACAGCAGTTGCGACTTGCGCAAGAGCGTTCGATCACCTCGTCTGCGGCGCTTGCTCGCCGATTGCACCTGGATGCACAAATACAACTTGTTCCCATTGAAACAAAACTTGTTCCCGTCGAAATCTATCCTGTCGAAGCCGACCCCGCGGCCTTCGTGGAACTTGCGTTGAGGAACCGCCCGGAGATCGAAGAGGGCCGATGGCTGGTCGGTGCCGCAAGTTGCAGGGTGGAACAAGCGGGCTGGGCACCACTTCTGCCGAAAGTCCAGGTCGGATACCAAGCCGGAGGTTTCGGCGGCGGCTACGTGGGGGATCCTAAGGGCTTCTTTAATAGCTTTGATACTCGTGAAGACCTTCAAGCGACTGCCGTCTGGCAGATCCGCAACCTCGGCCTGGGGGACCGCTCTCGACTCCAAGGAGAGCAACTCGAACTTGAAAACGCCCAATTGCAACTATCGAGAGTGACGGATCGCGTGGTTGAAGAAGTGGTATCCAGTCATGAGACGGTGTCGTCACGAAAAGAGCAACTCGAGATCGCGCGACTATCGGTTAGTTCCGCTGTTGATTCACTCCACAAGAACGTGCAACGTATTAGTGAGGGCGCGGGACTACCAATCGAAGCGCTGCAGTCTCTGCAAGCGCTGGACAAGGCCCGCATCGAATTCTTGATGACGCTTACATCCTACAACAAAGCTCAATTTCGTCTGTTCACCGCGTCGGGTAATACCGTGTTAGACGCCGACTTTGTCCCTGCCAAATAATGCTATGATCGTCCGCAAGCGCCGTCTGTAGAGATCCGCTAGCAGTGCGAACTCCGCACAAGTGACTTTCGGCTGCGGTTAGCTTTCTTCCAACCGCTATGCCATCCGGTCCACGTAATCCTCATAATTCCAAGGTCGGTCCTAAACGCAGCCAATTCATGTTGACGGAACCGCAATATACTTTCGTACCGCCACGCGATGTTGCTCAGTGGTGGCCACATCTACCGAAGCCAAGTGATCGAGCGGCAACTCCAAGGTCATTACCGCTCCTCCGCTCGGATGATTTTCTGCTGACAATCGCCCAGAATGGTTTGACACAATTCGACGACTAACGGCGAGACCGAGCCCGTGTCCGTGGTCTTTGGATGTGACAAAGGGGTCGAACAATCGGGGAAGGACGGCATCTGGAATGCCTGCTCCAGAGTCTTTGAATTGCACGCGAGCGATCTCCGCATCGTCATCCTTCGTGACGACGATATGGATGCTGCCACCATCGTTGATTGACTCAATCCCGTTCAGTAAAAGATTGACGCAAACTTGGTGGATTTGGTCGCAGTCCGCATTCACCCATACCGGCTCATCAATCGAATTCACATACAAGGAAATGTTACTCTGTCGGCCACGAGCTTCAGTAAGGCTGACGGCGCGAAGCACATTCTGCCGCAAATCATATCGTGCCTTTCGTATCTGCTGGGGGCGTGCGAAATCCAGGAGTCCTTGTATGATTGATTCCATGTGCAGGATTTCCTGCATAACCACGTTAAACGTTTCCGGGGGAGCAGCCTCTTGCCAACGCCGCTGGACGGTTTGTATGAGTAGTTTCACTGAAGTCATGGGGTTGCGCAGTTCATGGGCAACTCCGGCGGCTAATTCCCCGACCATGGCTAGCTGCTCCGCTCGAACCGCCTCCATGCGAGCTTGATTCAGTTCCTGAAGCACGCTGCGAATTCGTTCGGCAACAACTTCCAACTGCTGTTGTATCGCATGTAAGTCGGCTTGTGGGGTGATCTCAAGCCGACCAACTTCCTGTTCCAAGTCTCCGGCAACCGCCCGTAGCCGCACGCTGATTCGCGTCATCGAATGTTGAAGTTGGCGGGCTAGGCGAAGCCCCATCAATAGGCCAAGCCCAGGCCCGATCAATAACATCGCAGCCCTTCCCCAAATTATCCATCCAGTGAGGCGCTGGCGATCTTGCGAGCCCCGCTGCATGAGTTGGTCGTTGAGAAGAGCGAACTGTTGAATAGGTTCTATCGCCCCTCCCGCCAACTCCGCCAATTCATTGAGTGTTGTGGTATCTCCTGACAAGCTGCCGTTTGCGGCAGTCAATCTAGTAAAGTATGTGTCGTACGCAGTTCGGATCCTAGTTGCGCATAGTTTCGCATCTTCACCATCCGCAGATCGCTGTACTTGTTGCAGCAATCCATTAAAACGTGATGCAAGCCCCAAGAGCTTTGCGTCAGGAACTTGCTGGCGATTCCGAGCCATTCCCCTTAAGGCAGATTGAAACTGCCATACCGTCTCCTGCATTGCATTCGCGGCGCGAATGCAAGCAACATTTTCTTCTATCACCCGATCAAGCTCTCGATCATGCCAAGACAAATAAAACGTTGTTGCTCCACCTACGATTAGCCAAAACAGGCTTACAACTAATGCCGGAGCGATAATCCGTTTCCACATCCCGCTCTCCGAATCCCAAGACAACTACTCGCCCGCGATCGCCCTCACATCGATCACGCCCAGAGAGACAAGCACAAAGCGCCCATTGAACTCGCCCCCGACTGCAAAAGAGCATCGCAGTTCTTGCAGCGGAAAGTCTAGGCCAAGGACACTTCAGACGCGACTAAGATGGGCCGGACGGGTTCGCTCATCCGTTCACTGCAGCTCTCACCGAGTATTCACATCGCCTTAGTTCGGGTTCGGTAAAGACGAACCTTGCACAGCCGGGGTTTTCATTCCCAGCAGGAAAGTCAGAGACGCGCCATTTCTGTCGATCTCCACATTCAGGTGATCGCGCGCGAGCATGATCTGACGACGGACTTCAAAGAGACTGATTCCTGCCACCGCCGTATTTCCCACACGCAAAAGCCTGTCATCGGTCGCAACACCGGCGACGTCTGCCGGTGAACCACAGATCGTGGAAAGAACTCTGAACCCATCATCATCACGAACCAGACATATTCCCGACCAGTTGTAGAGGTCCGGCTCTTCAAACCGGCGCCCCTTGCTGAGATAGATCGTTCTACGCGGAAAATCAAAGGTCACAAGGAATCGGGACCAGAATCCTAAGCCCAGGTAATTCGCGTCGGTTCGAGTCACTACCGGCCGCGACACGCTGAATCCTTTCACTGCCAGCAATTCAGCTCGTCCAGATGCCATCTGAGAAGCGCCGGACACCGTGAGTACGCGACTATCTGTCAGGCCGAGGATTTCCCCTGCTGATATCATTCTGTCGTATGCCCTTAACTCAACCCCGCCCGCTACCGTTGCTCCTGTATCAACGATGAATCGGTCGATATCTTTCCGTGATGCTGCACCGGTAACCAGGGGGGTGTTGCCGCCAAAATAAAACACTTGGATTGGCTTCCCTTCCAGATCGAGTTCTGACTTTGAAACCCGCAGAAAGTCGATTTTCCCGGCATCGAAGTCGACCCGGAACGTGTGGCGGCGCAGAAAATCCATTCCCAGTATCCCCGTGACCTCATGGCCTGTAGCACGGCGAATAGCAGACATATCGACCGTCAGAACGCTCGATGCCCCATCGAATGTAATATGCCCTGCTGTTACGCGAGGAGCCGGATACATGTCGCTACTGGTAAGCCCCGCTGGTCCAGCTAGACTGGCCTTTCCCATACACAGGCCTAATCTCGGTGCAAGTGAAACATCAAAAGCCGAAACCTCAGCGCCTGTGTCGATCATGCATAGTTGCGGCTTCTCAAGGTCGGCTACCACTACCGGTATGCACAAGACATCCCCGTGCTTCGCAACCGTGAAGCTGTCAATCACGGCTATATCGTGCTCGATAGCCTCTTCTCCTAAGGCGTCTCGTACTTGCATCACGTCTATACTACACAGCACGGCCAGCAGGAGTTGAAAAAAGCTGCGAGATGGCGTCTTCATGACTGCATTCTTCCGAGGGCAGATCATCTCTGGCTACCGCGATGACTTCCCTAAAATCTCAGGCAGACTGGCAGGCCGCCCCCCGGATCATATACCGGAAATAACAATTACAAGAAAGGCCAAGATGGAGTCAGAGGGAGTCGCCTCTCACAGTAAGAACGCATGTTTTCTTTCTTGCGCCGGGCGCTTTGAAGAAATTTCTTCTCACCCAGCGCTGAGCCCAATCACTCCGGCCCATTTCAGCCCGCACTGGAGAAATCGACACTCAGTTAGAGCCCGCACAACCGAATATATCCGCTACAGCTGACACTTATTTCGAATAAGTGGAGGTGGCGAAACGTTCAAACTCCGGTGCAAACAACCGCCTCAATGCCTAGGCAAAGGAACTTGCCAGATGAATGTTTGGGACGATTGACGTACTTGCCGCTGGCATCTGAAGATAACAGCCGTTTAGTCCACTTGGGGCTGGGAGTTAGCCATCGGAGCCTTGATGACGGCATTGTGCGAGATCGTTTACGAACTTCAGTCCACTATGGCCCGGCTGCACTCCACAAGATCGTAGCTCAAGCTCAGCTGTTAGGAGACCAGCAGACCCTAGCGGTGCCGGAGTTGGTCATCAACTATGGATCTTGGGCACTGCAAGCTGAGTATCAACGGAGTTGGACATACAATTCAAGAGAGCGATTTCCCGCCGCCAGTCCAGATCCCTTAGGTACCGTTTACTTCCAAGGTGGATATATCGCGTTTCTTTATTTCCTGACCGGGGAGCATCGGGCTTACGATCGAAAGCAGGCGCGTTTTGATCGAGTGTCGCCACTCGCAAACTTTTCAATAAAGAGTGGGTGTCGGGGTGCATGGCAAGTCCCGGGGCGATACTCGAGGATCGACCTGACGGATTCTGGAATCGATGGCAGCGCCGTGGACGACTTTGCGCTGGGGTTGAACTGGTTCCTCAAGCCGAACGCCAAGGTTGAATTGAGCTAAGCAGTTGCCCATCGCGATGCGGCGGGCAATACAAGCGATGGCACCGTGGAAGAGGTGGGCGTTCGAGTCGCATTTAACTGGTGATTGGCTTGATTCACGTCCCCGCACTTGAAAGGCAAGCACCGCACAACAACACCTTGACCAAAAAATGCAAGGTGGGCACACTCTCGTTTTAACGTCGACAACCGTGAAGCCAGACGCGTTGTTGGCGACGGAGCGTAACATGAGTCGAGCAATGTTCTTTGCGTGGTTGTATCTTTTCATCGATACACTAGTCGCTACGGGACAAGAGCAAGTTAGATCGGCTCCGCCGCTTGAGCACATTTGGCCTCAAAGTGCAATTGCACGCTTCGCAGTTGCGAAACGCGGCGATGTACTGCTAGTTCCCGTGGCCATTCGAGAGATCGAGTACGCATTTTTACTTGACACCGGAGCAATGACGAATGTCTTGGATCAATCGTTGGTGGAAGAAATAGGACCTTTGAGTCGAAGTCGACGTTCGTACCCGAAAGGGGTTCCGCAAACGTATGTGTTTCCAGACGCCAAGTTGTCTGGCACTAACATTCAGGTTCAAGGAGACACGGTGAGTGTCAACTTGGCAGATATGCGACGCGTGTCGGGTTACGACATTCGGGGCGTGTTGGGAATCAATTTTCTTCAGAAGTTTGTGATCGAGCTGGATTTTGATGCCGGCAGCGTGACCCTGTTCGAACAGACGCCCGCGTTGCATCGTATGCCAGTGGCGATAGAGCGTGATCCATTCAATCGTCCGATTGTGATGATTGAAGTCGCGCCAGATGATCGAGTTCCTTTTCTAATCGATACTGGCATGGCCTCGCCGGGCATCGGTGAAGTTGCAGCCTCTACCTTCGAGGGTCTACAGAAAGCTGCTCGACTGCGACCATTGGAAACCGACGGAAAGATTCTGACGATCAGCGGTGTCGTCAGTAATCGAAGGGCGCAGTTGGATGTATTTAGATTCGGTGACTATGAGCATCACAATCTACGGCTTAACGCCGGCACACTGAATGCGCTGGGGCTTCGCTATCTCTCTCGCTACAAGGTGACTCTCGACCTGCCGCGTCATCAGGCATGGTTTGAGCCGGGTAAGCGGTATTCTAACCCCTCAGTCTTTGACGCCAGTGGTTTGGTGGTTTCAAGACAAAGTGGTAAGACGACAATCGATTGGCTTCATCCTGACGGGCCCGCGCATGAGGCAGGCATCAAGTCAGGTGACGTACTAACTCATATAAACGGCCAAGAGGTAGGCGCCCATTCGCTGTTTACTATCCGACAGGCTCTGTGCGAGTCCGGCCGCAAACTCGGAATCACGGTGGAACGATCAGGAGCGAGTCATGATTTCGTTTTAGCCCTTAGAAACTGGCAGAACGCCGAACTAAACGACTCCAAATGAGTCGACGTGTAGTTCATGCTGATCGTCGCGAGTCATTGGCGTTTTCGAAGGTTTCTGATGTCGTGAATCATGGGCCAGCACTGAGAGTTCGCTGGTGAGAGCAATGTGATCAGTTCCTCGACTGCTTGGCCTCTGATTTGCCGAGCTTTACGCGCTGTGACCTCTTGACGTGCCCCCAGTCCGAGACGGAGATCCTGGACTGAAGATTGCAGATTATGCCGACGAAGTTCACTCCGATCCGATCGTGATACCATCGCAAGGATACCATGGAGCCAAACGACTCGTTCTGAGTTCGGCTGCAGAGCGGGTGCTGCGCCATGCGAAGTGTCCCACCCCGGCTCTACGACAGACGGATTGATTGTCCCAACGATGCAGTATTCGCTTGCGGAGGCCCAACACACTTTCAATCGCCCCGCTCAGTTCATAAGCGAGCCGCGGAGATGCATGGCCGGACCAGCTCAATGCGTACCGTTCACATGTTTGGTGTGGATATTTTCCACTCACCATTGGGATGATCAGCTAACAAAAACTTCCACAGCCGTCACAGCGTTGAGTTCAGTCCGAACACGAGGTACGCGGCCATCACAACTCCCAGGAAGCCCACGAGCAACGCCACGACGGCCCCCAGCGACAACGGGCGAAAACGAAGGGGCAGCCCCTTTTCGAGTCGTCGAATCGTTTGCCAGTGCATGACTGCGGCAGCCACATTGACCGCTACACCTATAACGACCAATGTCGTCCCAACGGCTAGTGATATTCCGTGCTGTTTGGGAGGCTGCACGGCGTGGACCGCGGCGATCTCGCGTAGAAAGAGTCCGAATCTGGCCACGACGAATCCGAAGCCCATCATAGCCAGTCCGGTTCGCACCCATGCCAGGAGGGTTCGTTCGGCGGCAAAATAGACCCGTGGGTCTCCGCGACTTTCCGGCTCGGGTTCCATTCTGATCAATCCTTCCCCAGTTCATGAGCATGATCGACAGTTGTAGCAAGATTGCCACCAACACCTACATGAAGTACGGAGCCTGAGCCACGACAACCCAGCCATGTTCTCGCCAGATGGAAACGGCGCATCCAATACCAGTCGGCTACGCTACCGTGATATCCAAGGTGGCGAGTGGTACGTTCCGTAGGCTTGGAAGGGAGCGGGTTTCGGGAAAATGCTCCGTTTTCGCTGCTTGGCTCGTGATGGTGAACATCCCTGGATGGCGCGGTCGAAGGAGCCAGCCTAGAGAGGACCGGAACGTGCATTGTGCAGAATTGAACAGAGTTCGGGGACGAACTCTGGAACTGAACTGAAGACCTTTGACCGACGGATCCCTGTTTTTTCTGGCGGTCCTTTCACTATTAGTGCGAGCGCCCATTTTCCGTTGCTCCTGTCAGTGGCGGCGTGCCAAGTGGACCATTCGCTCCAAAGTCTCGCGGTCGTAGAGATGCATGCGAGTTCGGACCTGATCGCGCAACGTTGAGCCTCGAATCCTAGGATGATGTCAGCCAGCTCTTCGCTCTTGAGCTCAGCGATCTTTCCCGGCATTACTCAAACAATGCGTTTTCGCCACTTTAGGATAAATTGGCGCAATCTTTAGAGAGAGTTCTGGTGAGAGAGCAGTTATTGGGCACCTTCTTGTGGCTACGAGTCGAACTACCTGTGATCAAAAATCACCGTCAGTAAGTCATTCCTGTCGAGGACAGACCGAGATCTCGTTGCGAAGCTCAAGCACGCTGCTGATCGATAGCGCGGCGGCCGGTGCTAGTGCCACGTCTCCCAAACAGCGCTTCATCAAGCAGTGAGTCTTGCTGGTTGTTATTGCCGTTTGACTCGGTGGTGAGACGGAGTGAAGGTTGCTCGTTTAGGCTTGTTGAGCGGCTTGCCAGTGTAAGTCCAGCAGAAGGGATGGGCCATCGTTTGATTGTAGTAGCTGATGAAGTTGGTGAGTTGATCATTGAGTTCTCTCACCGATGTAAAGCTGCTCCCGCGCAGGCATTTTCGCTGAATGATACCGAAGATGGTCTCTATTTGGTTGAGCCACGAACTGTGCTTGGGGAGGTAGACGAACCGAATGCGATGCCTCGGATCGGAGAGGAACTCGCGACGACTGGCTTGCGACTTCAGGATGCCTTTAACCCCTTTTCCCCCAGCGCGTCGCTCACGCCGCACTTCTCTGCGATCCACTCCACGAGGCTGGCCGACTGGTGCGTGTTGAGGTTATCCACCACGAAGATCCATTCGGCGGCGGCGTCAGTCTGCACGGTGCGGGCGATGTGATCGACGAATTCCGGTTCGGTACGAGTGGCTTCCAGAGTCGGTGAAACGATCTGGCCCGTGACCACATCCAGTCCTGCGGTGAGGTTCGTCGTGCCGTGGCGGATGTACTCGTATTCTTGCTTGGCCACCTGGCCTGGTTGAACGGGCTTGTTCGCTGCAGGTCGTTCGAGAGCCTGGAGACCGGTGGCTTCGTCAACGCTGACCGTATGAGTGCCGTTGGCCTTCGCCTTGAGGGGTGCCTCCAGGTACGTCTGGCAGACCGCTTCCACTTCACGCTGAAACTTCACCGGATCCTTCTCGGTCGTGTTGAGCCACATCTTGCAACGCTGTGGTTGCACAGCGGCCCGTTGCAAATAGCGGCCGATCTGGGCTCGAGAAATCGTCGGCACGATCTTTCGCTGAAGGGCCTCGTCCCGCAGTTCGTTCAGCGTCCAACGAGTGATCGGCCGCCCCGACAACCGTGGCTCTTCACAAGCCAACGCGATGATCTGCGCCACTTGCTCAGCCGTCATTCGGCCCGGCGATCCCGGTCGCGGAGCATCGGCCAACACTTCCAAAATGGCCTCACGCAACCGACGCGGTTCGTTGCACTCCCACAAGCACAGCGACTCCCAAGAGTCACGCCACCGCTGTCGCCATGTTCCCACCTGCTGCGGATTGAGCCCCACTTGGGTTGCAATCTCTTGATTCAATTGCCCCTCAAAGGCTAGCAGTAGAATGGACGCCCGCTGCACGACACACTTGGGTTCCGTGCGCGAGCGGCTCAACTCCTGCAAGATATCCAACTGCTTCTCGCTCAGACGAATCTTCGCCGCCTTCCCTGGCATGCTTCATCCTCCTGGAACTCACTATCGAGGCCGGCCGAGGAATAGCTCAAAATACGCTTTTGTGAAACGGCGAATACGAGACGGGGCACTAGTTGCTTCGCTAGGTAAGAGGGCACGTAGCCGCGTAAGCCAATCAAGCCTTCATGGCAGGTGACTTGGACGCTGCGCAAAACTGGATAGCGAGTAGCAAGCAGAGCAGCTTGCGCCGTCTTGCAGGCCATTGTGTTGAAGCGGACCAGAGACCCCTCTCGCAGATGATCGCAGTGTCTGCATAACGCAGCCTTTCGGTATTACGCGTGAAGTTGAGGGTTCAACGCCTATTCCAGCGACAGTGGTCTCGCAGACGCGTGTAAAGTTGACTCACAGCAGCCCCAGATCACGTGCCCATGCTTCGAACGGTTGGCTGGTAGCGTACGCGACGAACCCACCGACCTACAGCTGACAAACGGCATATGAAACGCGGGAGTTCCCGGTAGCACATCACTAACCGCGAAAAGGTTTTCCTCGAATCTTTATGCTAGCTGGAATAGCTAAAAGAAAGCCTTGATCGGGGCTGTCCTTAAGACAGCCCCGATCCCACTATTGTTGGGGTTGGACTTGGTACTCAGCAGGCAGCTGCTAATTGGTAGAGCTGGAACAAGATCCACAGCGACCGCGAGAATTGCCCCGCGACTTGGGTGACGTGCCGGTCTTGAAGCCTCTGAAAACGATTCCGACAACAACGCAGATTATTAGTAGAGACACTGTTTATTACCTTGAGTTAGGAGTATTACTTTACGCGTCGGCTGCGAACTGCCGCAGCTTCATAAGGAGCTGGTCAATCTCGGCGGCCGTTAGCGGCTGAATGCCCGGCATACCGACGAGTTTCATATAAGGACGCGCGGAGAAGTCGCCGCTCTGTGTGATCTCGTCCTTCCAAAAGGCCAAGGCGGCGAGTGCCGTAGCCAGTTCGCGCAACGTAAGCATGACAAGCGCTCCCTGTTGAACTTGAGAATCACTAGTGAGAGAATAAACGCTAGGCTCAATCAGCATTCAGAGCAGTGATCGACCTCGGCACGCGACGCGACGCACGTCTGGCACGTGAGCCACGCCGTTGCTGTTTCAGGCCTGAGATGAGAGCCTTCGTCCTTGTCAGGACATCGTGCAGCGTTGTCCGCAGGGCTTCACCCTCGGCAATCAGCTCCGTCAATGACTTGGCTTCCACCTGGCCGCTTCCTGTAGTAACAGCGACGTGCTCGTGTCCCCAAGGCGTCGAGGGATGACGGTCCCTCGACACGTTGGTGTTGGATACTGAGGCTACTGGAGCTGGAGGCACCACCGGTGTCGGTCCTCGAACCTGAATCTCACGAACTGGCGATTCGATGCGCGATGCGGCGGCATCGCCCTTCAATACGGCGTCTTTACCTAGCAAAGCCCAGAGGTAAGCACGGCGATCCGATCGGCAGAAGGCAGGTAGGTCAGGATCTCGCAAATGAATTTCGCGAAAGCCGAGTTGGACGGCGCGCGTTAGGTAGTTGCGGTCCGTGCTTACCCGGAGTTCGTCACCTTGCTTTCGCGAGTTACTCAGGAGCAGCTCGGTCATGGATGCTTGCTGTTCCGACTTGGCTCGGACGATCACAGCGCCGTTCAAATCCAAGGTCACGGGAGCGCACGAATCTTCCGAACCAGGCAGGCGACTCGCAGCACAAAGCAGGAAACCGGCGTCGCTCTCCGCAAGTGATAAGGTCGTCTGAGCAGCAGTGATCTCCGGCAACTGTGCATCGATATCAGGGAAGCGGCGTTCCTTCTGGATCTGGAGGGCGACCGTCCATGCATCAGCTTGCAGGACCACCCAGTCGGCTGTTCTGGCGAGCGATACTGTGCGTGCCTCGCGAATCGCCCGAGCATTGAAGGCTCCCGACGTCGGGACAAGTACACTGTCGGACCAGGGAAACTGAAAGCCGCCGTGAAGCAATGCCTGCCGACTGTCGGTTGCGGCGATCTGACCATCGCTGCCACGCAGGCGGATATAACTCAGCGCGTAACGCACGGAATCCGGATCTGTCGTGGCGCTGGCATCAGCCATCGCTGCCAGAAAGTGATGACCTACTGGAGCGAAGTCTTTTGTCAGGTCGGGCATAGCAAACGATTCCACCAGCGGGTGTTCGACAGCTTGCGGGACGCCAGCGTCGCTCCAGCGGAAAGTGACCACATCTCCCGACCGCTCAATGCGGACCACATCACTCTGACGCCCTTCGCAAGGGACCAGGGCGTCGATGGGAATTGTGAAAGAGTCCGATCGATACGAACCGAGCACTCGGCAAGTGACAGCGATTTCGCCATGTCGGGCGGAGATCAACAACTCCTCCGATGTGGTGTGGAAGGTAATGGCGCAAGTGGAACGACGAGTCTTGGTCAGACCCAACACCTGCCGGATCGTCGTGCGCAGCACATGAATCTGTCGTCGAGTCAGTTCAATCACGGTGCCTCCGGGAGCAGGGATGGTGGTGATGAGTGGTGGCGTCGGGCCGGTGATGAACCGTCCGACGCATCACCTGACGGTACTGCTGCATTGCCCAGGCGAAGCCGACCCACGCCACAAGCGCGGGCCAGCCGAGCACGGCGAATGCAACGAGGCTGATCAGTCCAAAGATTGCGACGTAGCGTTCGCTATCCTTTTCCAATCGGGCGAGGCGTTGTCGTCTCTCACGAAAGTTGGCGGCTTCAGCCCACCCAGCGCAAAGAGGTCAGCGGCAAACATGCCACATCGGCGGAACGATCCTGCTCCAGGTCATCCCAATCGATCATGTGTGGTACGAGCTGATCTGGCTCCGGATCGAAGTCGCGGTTGCTCAGATCAAGTAGTGAGAACCCTCGGCTGCGAATGACGTCTAAGTCTTCGCCGGTAGCGAACGCCACATCGCGGTCGAGGTCTTGTTGAAGCGAGTTACATACGGGCATGTCAGTCTCCAGGTGAAAGGAACGACCGCCCGACGAGGCGGTCGTGAAGAACACAAACCGCCACGCACATGCGAGGCACACTTAAAGCAACATATTTAGGCCGGCGGACTCAGCCAGTTGGCGTGCAGCCAAGCAATCTCCGCTGCCAGAGCCTCAGTCCGCATCGTGAATGGTCCGAGGACCGGTCCGCTCACGGGAGAAAGGTCGGCCGTCCATTGTCCATTCGCCGTGGGCTCCACGTGCGAGCCGCGGCGGATCGACAATTGGCCCAACTGACCGAGATCAATGTCTTCGCTATAGACGCAACGGACATAGCCGCTGGCTTCAATGAGCAGTTCCACGACGGCCTCCTAGCGCGGCCGCCGCAGGATATTGCGACGGGGTCGGTCCACCATCAAACCGTCGAGCGACGATTGAACGCCGGACAACTGCGTGGCTAACCGTTGCCGGATGGATGCGTTGTCGCGGAGTTGTTGAGGCTCAACACCGCTGAGGAGTCTCTGAGCACGCTGAACCAAATCATCGAGCTGCGCATTCGATCGAACATTCAAGTCGCCAAACCGCGCGAAGAACTCGGACAAATTGGTGACGGCCGAATCGCGAAAGACTTTGGGCTTCCCATCGGCATCACCACTGAGCCGTTCTCCGAGGTGTTCGATGAGTCGCGACAGCTCCTCAGTGAAGGCTTGTTCGGCGAGTTGTACCGCTTCATCAAATCGCGCTCGCACCCGCTGACACTCCTGCTGGTAGAGAGCGGGGTTGAGCTGTCGCAGATAGTCGGGCGGTTCAACTGAAGGATATTCGTGCTCAATACCGAATAGGCCGATCAATGAGGCCGGGTAGTCGCTGGGATCAAACAGGTCTCCCAAGCGGCGGCTCGCTGCCGAACGCAGATCACCGTAGTGTCGATCGAGTTCGTTGACTGTCTCCACCAGCTCCTGCCGGAAGCTCGCCACCTGCCGATCAAAGTCACTGATGGCTCGCTGCGGAATGAGGCGGATGCCCGGTTCAGGATACGGCAACGAAACCGCCCGCCAGTAGCACTGGCAGCGGCCCTTGATCGCTGTAACCGCTTTGAAGGCCGGATGCGACGTATCTAGCAGCTTCTTGCCCGCCGACAAAAACTTGCCTTCAGCACCGAACGAATCCGCAGCCTGATTCTTCTGCTCGGTCGTCAAGGACTTACGAGTGCCGAGCCAAGTGAAGCTCAGTCGCGCAGCGGCCATTGTGCCACGCAGACGTTCAGAAGCCTCGGTCACTCGCTGCGAAGTCTCCGTAGTCGCCTCATCAAATAAGGTTGCACTCATTGTTTGCCTTTCGGGATAGGGGCATAGAAACAAAAAAACGCCGTCGATCCCGAGGTGGTTCGCACGGCGTTTCCAAAACGAATTGCAGGCAGTGATCTAACTCTCAAATCATTCACGCACTGCTTATGGCATCTTCTGCTTAGAAACGCCTTCGGCGGTTCCGAGCCACGCATAACCGCGGTCGAGTGGTGCTGCGAGATTCTCCACGAGGCGAAGGGCATCATCCTCGCCAAGGAAAGCACCGCGTGTCCGATAAATCTGCCGCAGAGCCAGAAATCTCTCCGCAGGAACTCTGACATCCCTAGCAAGCTCTTCAGCTATCTCCAGATAACGACTTACTTCTTTTGGATCGGCTGCGGAATGGGTCGCTAGTTTTCGGTAGCCTTCGGCCGCAAACTCCGGGGCGAACATCCCCTTCAGCGACTCGCACATATTCAGACCCCCACTCTTCCCCTCAAGCTCGACCATGGGGTCAATAGCGCTGACGAGAACCGCGGCGGTATCTCGTTTACTGAAACGCGCTTTCCCTGCCTTCTCCAGTGCCCGCCCCATTTCACGGCGTGCTTCGGCACGTTGATTGGGACCGGTCATTTCTCCAAACAGAACGCAACTGCCGTGTGCGAGAAAGATGGGGTCTTGAATCCTGCGCAGCGCCGCCCGACAAATCTCAAATCTGCTCTGAAATTTACGCTCGGCGAGGACATTTCTGATGAACTGATAGTAATCCTCATCGAGTCCGATCAGCTTTTCTTGAAGGATCTCATTTGCCGCGTCGACATCGCCACTAATGGCGAGTGTTTCAGCGATCGGCGCCCAACCTCTGCGATTTGACAGTGCCGTTTGCATATTCTCCGCCAACACCTCCGCTTCCGCCAAACGATTAGCGCGCGCCAAGTTCCGAATGATGACGAGTCGGTTCTCTGATCTCTCTTGAACATTCGCCACTTGATCTATGGCATCAATCGCCTTCCTCCAGAAGGGGTCTCGTTCGCCTTGGCGATTCTTCGATTCCCGCGCGATGGCAATCGCCGAAAACGCGGCGCACCGCTGCTGAGAGGCAGTGGAAGGGATCCGATCCACGAATGTGAGGGCCTTCTCCGGTTGGCCCGCTGCCGTGAGAACAGCCACCATTTCCGCCGCAATTTTCGCCCGGCAGGAACGCGTCAGTGCATTTTCTTCCTTCTCCTCAAGCAGCTTCAGGACATGTCCTGTGGCCTCTAGGTCCTCGAACTGGGCACACCGTTTCCCAATTCCTGTCCAAAGCTCCATGACCGACGGGTCTCGTTCATCCTGCTTGGATGCAAGTCCGAAAGCGAGTTGGAGGGCATGACACGGCATCGGAACGGGAGCTTCTTGAGATGTGCCAAATGATGTGCTTCGCTTGAGATATTCTTGAGCACTTTCCCGGTTGATGAATTGACCAAAGAGGTCGAGATCAGCCTCTACGAAACTGGCTGGGAGATAAGCGAAGTTGACACGCAGATTGTGGTGCGGCAGGTCCCAACTCAGGAATCTTGAAGGCTTCGCTTCTCGAAACTCGTCTGGCACTTTCGTATTCGTCGGCGGTCCGAATGCCTTCAGATAGGGAGCTACCCAGTCAGCGGCACTTTTTGATGAGCGAGGAACAACAAAGCGGATGGCAAACAATTTCTCGTCAAGAAATTCATACATGAACATCGAGTCGCGATAGACCACATACTTGATCCCAGCGCGGGATTGCTCGTTGTCTTTTTCCGCAGTCTTGTGCTCCGTCAGAAAGTCCGCGAGCGATCGTCTTTCCAGGACCTGCCGGCAAACAGAATCCTGTCTAAGGAATGTCTCGATCGAGGCAGCATCAACGCGCGCAGAAGTTTCGGCTTCTTTGATTGGCCCCACGGGGTCCTTGACGACATTGGAGGGAGGCTGTGCAGCACTAACCGGTTCGCTGGATGTCCCACATCCAAACGTGAGCGGCGTCATCGCTGCCAACACGAGAAAGCACAGGCGGTAAAGCAATTGGCATCCTCCTTAGGAATCGTGAGTGGTTGTGAGTCGTGGATGAGCCAGCTTGCCGGTGATCGCATAACTCACTGGCAGCAATCAAAAAGATGACGATGAGTATCTTTCGTGCGAAAATGCTACTCATCGTCCGTGGAGTGAGACTTATTGTCAACATTCCAATGGTCGGCATGCGAAAACGAGCCGACATCCTGGAGCGATTTGGGCTGCGCGTCCGCGAGTTGCGGAAGGGGCGGGGCTATACCCAGGAGACCTTTGCGGCAGCCTGCGAACTCGATCGGACCTACATCGGCGGCATCGAGCGTGGCGAGCGGAATGTGGCGCTCAGGAACATCGAAGCCATGGCGGATGCTCTGGGAGTCACGCTGGCCGAACTGATGACGGGACTCTAGTCGCGGGTGAGAAGAACGCGATTGGTCTCTGGCTCAGTTCAGCGAAGACTCCCGGCTCACTTTGCGCCTGTCGCCCGTCTTCTGACCGGCTAACTGATAGATCCCCGGCTGCTGGGCTGAAAGGCAGCGTCCGCTGGCCCAACTCCGCAGTCGGTCGACGCTCTCGGCAGCCGTAACCGCCACGGGAACGACATTGAGTGCGGACTGAATCAAAGGCACATCGAGTAAGGCGGACAAGCGGCAACAGGCTTTGATTTCGGCCCCGGTCCAATCCGTATCGTCCGGTCGTCTTTGATCACGATCGATTTCGAACTGATCGAGGTAAATGTTCCAGATGGCCTCTTTCTCTTCGGACTTGGGCAAGTCCAGGAAGAAGATCCCATCAAACCGTTCCGAACGTCCGAACTCGGGCGGCAGCTTGGATACATCGTTGGCCGTACACACCACAAAGACATCGGACGTGTGGTCATTCAGCCAACTCAGAAATGTCCCAAACATTCTCGACGCGACGCCCGAATCACCGCTGCCGTTGACGCCCGCGAAGGCCTTTTCCACCTCGTCGATGAGGACGACACACGGAGCCATCGCGTCGATAATCTGGAGTGCATGCCGAGTTCGTTCTTCCGACTGTCCGACCAGCGAGCCCATTAGGCTGCCGACATCCAGAGTGAGCAGCGGCCGGCCGACTTCGGCTCCCAGGCATTTGCAGAACTGGCTCTTGCCGCAACCCGGTGGCGATAATAGCAGCACTCCGCGCGGGCGCTTCAACGCATTGCCGCGACTCGGTTGCAGGAGCGCTCGCTTGCAAAAGCCCTTGAGCGATCCGAGACCGCCCAGGGTGTTGAAGTCTTCTTGCCCTTGATGCAGTTCCAGCAATCTCGACTTCTTGAGCATACCGGACTTCAATTCCCAAACTGCTTCGCTGGCGACGCGACCATAGCGGACGAGTGACAGACTGAAGGCGTTCTCTGCTTCCAGGCGAGTCAGCCCTGACGCCGCGTCGAGCACAGCGTCGAGTTCGGATCCGCTCGGAAGTTCAGCATCCTCTGAAGCGATGCCCCGGGCGATTTCTTCGAGTTGGCCGCGATCGGGCAGTTCATGCTCCAGCACGACGAACAGCTTTTCGAGTTCGAGCGGCAACTGTACGACCGGCGCGAGGATGACGATTATGGTACGGTTCTGCCTGCCTGCCATCACTTGCTGTGTCAGCGCTTGCACAATCTCGGCCGATGCCAGAAACCGATGAAAGTTCTCCAGCACCAGCAGTGTTGTACCGTCCGGCGTCGCGAGTGAACTCGCTGCTCGAATCGCGGCGAGAGGGTCACCACTCTGATTCGGCGTCGCGCCGCGGCAGCGTAATCCCTGCTCGACGTTCCAATTCGCGACCTGCCAGCCTTCGTGCTGACACTGCTGCGCGATGGTGACAATCGCTTCCTGTTGTTCGTGGGTCTGAATCCAGATCGCGGTAAAGCACGCCCGCACATACTCCGCCAACTGCTCGGACAGCTTCATACGGGGTTCCTTTTGAGAGGACAGAAAAAGTGGTGAGCCGACAATGAAATCGTTGGGGCTTAGGGTTGCAGCCGATGAAGCTGCTTTATGAGGCGCTCAACCCGTCGCCGCTGCTTTGCGATCACCTGGTAGGCGTGACGCAGCCAGGCGACACGCTGTGACAGGGCACGTTCTTCACGCTGCAATCGACGTCTGCAGTTGGTCAGCCGGCGCATGTGCTTCTTCGACATACGCTGCGGTTGTGGTCGCTGAGAATGATGGCACGGATGGGTCGCAATCATTGGCTGGACCTCGCTGATTGATGGTTTGCCGTGGTTTGATGGAACTCAGTCTTGAGTTGTTCGCCAGTCCGTTGTCCGAGTGCTTGTTCCAGGAACTGACTGCCCTGACGGCACTCACTGCCTACGAATCCCTTCGTTTCGACGCTCATCTGCCCATTTGCGGCGATCACGATTTCGATGGTCTGGCTCAACGAGCACCTCCGACTTGAATGGTGAGCTTGATGGATCCATCTGCGAGCGATTGCTCCATCACGTTGTGTCCGCGACGTCTCGCTTCAATCCGGGCCTTCTCTGCCGCGTACCGTTGCAGGTAGCGGTCCAGTTGCTTGGGATCGCCCCAGCGTCCTTCAAAGTTGTCGAACGCAATCTTGGCGGTGGTGACATCGCAAACCACTGGATACCGCCACTCCGGCAATTGCACCGCCCAGCCCACAGCCGAAGTGCTATACAGTTTTGTCTCCCCGAAGGCTGGCTCGGGTAATGACAACCGCTCACAAGCCGCCCGAATCGCGGCAGGATCCCGGACCTCAGTTTGAATCGACACAATGTGTGACATGACGCTGATCCTTTCTTTTGAATGATGCAGACGCACGAACGTTCGAAATTCCGGCCCAAAACAAAAACAGCCCCGCGAACACCCGTAGCCGGTGGTGTTCGCGGGGCTGTTGCCGTGCTGCGGACATGATCGTCCACAGTTATATCAGGAGCTCATCTTATATGACGCATTTCGAGCTCAGTTTTAGGTCCTCCTAGAATAAGATGTTACAATTGCGCGACTATACTATTCGATACAGAGATAACTCATAAGCTGCGATCGGTCCTGCGTCCAGATGTACTGCGATTGCGATCGTCCTGAAGCGTTTACGTTCCGAAGTCCCAACTAAGCAGTAATTCGTCGTAAAGATGGTTTGATCTCGGCTTTGCTTCTGGTACCTGAAAGTCACTCTGCGATTGAATGGGGGTGAGCAGTCGCAGGCCGATTCGCAACGGCGTGTTTGAGCTTCACGCGGGTCCCGCCAACAGGCAAACCTCTTGAGCCAGGCAATGCGCGAGCTGCCGAAATCGTGGTTCGTTGGTGTCGCGTCTTACGTGGACCTCGATATTCGTTTGTCCTTCCAGATGAGCCAGGAGTTCAAATGGCTGACCGCACTGGTGGAGCCAATCCACGCAATCCACAATTGCTCGTTTACCCGACTCGATGAACGCGGGGGTAATCCAGCTTTCGTGAAAGACGCGTACGAGGCGACCATCATCGACTGTCCCACCGCGAGTTGCGATCGAGAGGAGCCTCACGGCGATATCGGTTGCAGGTGCGAACTCGACACATCCCCCGCAGGAGACGACGAAAGAAACGCACGGCTCATCCAGCAAGCGATCATAAACGTTAAGAGCAATTGCTTCTTGTGCGGAGCGCACCTGGGGTTGCGGCCGCGGAGATTCATTTATTGAAGACATTTCATATCTCGCAAAGTGGATTCTGAGAATGCGACTCTAGTCGCTGTTTCCAGCGAAAGCACAAATCGAAAAAGCCTCGTGATCACCGGCCATAAGCGGATCATCACGAGGCCGTTCGAGTGTTTGAGAAGAATGATTACGAGTTACCAATGATCGGTACCCTCGACTCAATAGGCGGACTCTCCCGTTCCTTTCTCGCGGTCCTGGGGTATGTGCGGAGAATTCTCATTGAGCTTCGGGGCCCAGCGCCGTGACCGTCCGTCCGGCATGGTTTCGCCGGACGAGCCGAACGATTCCTTCAATAAGGCCGTCACGCGGCTGCGTGTCACGCCCATCTGCTTGGCGATCTCCTTGTTGGGAAGGCCCTGGTCGTACAGACGTCGGGCCTCAATGGCTCGGTGGCAGATGTCAGGGTCAACCATTTCGATCTCGATCTGTTCTCCGCAGGTAGGCGCATCATCTGATGCGGTTACCGCCAAGCCCAATGATGAGGCCAGCGATGTCGCCTGCAACGTGAATGTTGCACGCAGAATGCGGCGGTGGCGTCCTGTTCGTCCTACTTCGTGAACACGGATTGCTCCGCCTACCAGATCCCGTATCGCATAGGCCGCAGCAGGCGTCTTTTCTTTGAGCACGGCGCCCAACTGAGACAACTGCTCCCGCAGCCACTCCTCTGACGGTGGAGTGTCAGACTGCTTGCCGGATCGCAGCAGTGAGGTCTCCTTCTCCCTCAGTTCTCTGATCTCCGAGGAACGTCGTTCCAAGCGTGCGGTGAGGTCTGGAATTTCGACTCCGGATTCGATCTGGTCCAGTAAGCGTTCACGCTTCCTCTCCGCATCGACGATTTGCTGCCGAACCGCTGCTAACTCGCCTGGAATGCGAGCATGACGCTCTCGCCACGCATTACCAGCTGCATCAATGACGGCCTGTGTCCATTCCGTGGATCCCAGCATACGTCTCCCAATGGCATCGAGAATCAATCGCTCAGCCAATCCGCGATGGAGTTGCGTCCGGCAGTTGCAAGTGTCTCGTCGGTAGGCAGGACAAAACATGTATTTATTCTTTGTGCCACCAGCGACGAAGTTTTGACCGCAGTTGCCGCACTTAATCAGACCCGACAAGAGATGACGGGGGTGTCCACCCTCAGAGGTTCTGGTCGAGCCTCTGAGTTTTCCTTTGTTGTCGCGACGAGGCGCAAACTTCTTTTCATTTTCATCCAGAAGTTCCTGGGCTCGATGAAAAGTCTCCACGTCGATGATCTGCAACTCAGGCAACGACCGCACCCATGCTGCTACCTCTGCGTCTGACCGGAACTCCTGTCGAATGAGACCGGTTTCCGGGTCGCGGACATTTCGGTTCAATCCCCACGTCCAGATACCGATGTACTTGGGACGACTGAGGAGACGAACCACCAGAGCATGCTGCCAATGAGGAGTGGAGGACCGGTGATCTTTGGGGGCGTTGAGTTGATTCAGTCGTTTGACAATCCAGGTTATGGACTGACGGTCAACGACAAACCAGCGAAAGATTTTGCGGACCCAGTCCGCTTCCTCCACATCAATAACATAGCGCATTCGTGGCTTGGCTCCTCGGCGGCGAATCACGGACACTGCTCCATCGACTGGTTCCGACTTGTACCCGAAGCACCAGTCGCCCACCGAATACCCATCCGACAGCGAGCCCTGCTGTCCGCGGAAGACACTGTCCGACAGTTCCTTGATAAAACGCTCACTCACCAGACTCAGAACAGTGGCCAGCACTTCCCAGCCAGCAACCGCCGAATCCAACCCCTCTGTCACGCTGATGATCCGGATGCCATGCGTATGAACTAGTCGCTTGAGAAGCGGCATCGTGATCACAGACTCGCGCGCCAATCTGCTGATGCTGTAGAGGTACAACACCCGAAACTCACCCGCCTCTGCGGCACGCAGCATCTCGTTGAGACCGGCCCGTTCGCGCTTCGTTCCCGAGATCGCCTCGTCGGCGAATTGAAGATCGATGCGAAGGTCATAACCGTTTGCTTCGGCCTTCTTTCGAGCTTCGGATTGCTGCTGTGTGATGCTTTCTTCGCGCTGCTGGTCAGAACTGAACCGCGAATAGCTCGCCGCAGTCTCAGACGCAGAGCTGTCGTTTTGGCTCGCCTCTAGACGCTTGCGGCGCCTGCGAGCCTCACGACCTTCAGGAACCGCAGTCATCAACACGCTTGCCGTGAGCAAGCCAGTCTGTGCTGATTTTGTGCTGATTCCATTCCCAACTTTCCCGAAACAACCGCAAACAACGACCATCAGCCAGAACGCCGCAACCAGCAGCCAACGTACTAGTTGCGTCGTAACTGATACTGAGCCTGAAGTTATGAAAACCCCGAGGCGTTTATTCCCTCCCTCTCCGCCATTACAGAAGACACCCGCTGCAACTCCTGTTGTGGCGGGTGTTTGCATTAAGTCTTCCAGCTTCGTACTTCTGGTATGCTGAACTTGATCAACACAGTTTTCACGAAACCTCTAGTCGCCTCACGACGGGAACGTCTCCGGTAGTGTCACCAAGTTGGTCGAGAAGAATTACGCCGGAGCCGGCCTCAGCCACGGCGAGAAGCGCACCTGCGTGAACGGTACCGAGGTGGTTGAGGTACTGCGGCCCGTCAGGAAGGGTCACGAGCAACCCACTGTCCACCTTAGCCGGAACCAGCCCGACGAGTCGGTTGAAGGGGAGTTGGGTGACATTCACGACTGTGCTCCCGCAAGGAGTCTAAAAGGTGTGCTCGAATGGAATGCAACCGCCGGGCCTTTCAATAGCTGGTCCGGTCTGAACGAAGCCAACCGCCGCGTAGAAGGAGGCGGCGGTTGCCGATGAGTTAAGTTGAACTTTGCCCTTGGGACTCTTCGATCGACATTCGGACAAGGCTGCGCAAACCAGTGCGCGTCCCGCGCCACGACGCTGAAACGCGGGCGACACGAACAGGTGAGACAGGTTCCAAAAGTTCTTGACGATGATGAATCCGACGACTTCATTCTCAACGCAATACTTGATTCCCAAGCCCTGACAACCGGCCTGCTTCCATTTCTCCAAAGACGAAAGAACGTCGTCGATCAAGAACCGAGCGTCTTCCTCCGTCTGTGCGACGGATGTCCTGATCGACGCCTCGATCAGCGAACGAACGGCAGCGAAATCTTCTTCTTGAATGATGCTCAACATGGCAGAACCTAGAGTCCTCCGAACCGTGATGCCCGGTAGCGTGAGAGATTCGGGGTGGGACAATCGATGAGCTGAATGAAGTAGTTCCGCTCGTGCCAGAAGACCTCCTGGTCATAAACGCAGAACGAGTAGAGCGACGCATCTTCGACCCAGCCGGATTCAGTTTTCACAGAGACAGACGTAAACAGCTCGTTGTCATTGCCCCACCACGCCAGAACCAGGTAGCGGAAATTGGCACCGTCGTGGAACACGACGAAGGCCGGAGTGGATGCCCAGGCCACACTCTTGAGCCGCTTGACCTCTGCCAGACGTTCGAAGTAGGGAGCCTGTTCAACCGGCTGATTCCGAGCCGAGATTGTGTAAACCTTGATTCCGTCAGGGTCCGACCAAAGTGGGTCGCTCTCGATCTTTCGCGGCTGAAACATGCGGGGTCTCTGAGTGATGTGAAGTCATAACTTGGGTGTGGCTGAAGATCATCGCGGACGTTGTCCTTGCAAGAGGTTTCCCAGCCGATGAAGTCCTGCGGCGAAATCGTTCCGGCCCAGACCAAATCGGAGCAGACGATCTGACATCTCCATCGTCTTTCCCGGCACGAGAAACACTCGCTGCTCATCAAGCAGCCGTTCACAGAGTCCTGTGCTCGTCAGGGAAGTCTTCTGTTCCACCATCGTCAGTGTGCCGGCTTTCGGCGGGTGAAACACCAGCAAGTTTCGATGTTGGTCGACAAAGGCCCGAAGGCGCTCAACATTCGCCGTGATCAGATTGCGGTTGCGCGCGAGGATTTCACCACCACGTTCCAACACACGGCAGGCGAGGATCTGACTGGGCGTATTGACCGTCTCGGTGGAATAGAAGCGGTACTCTTTGGTGGCAGTAATCACCTCCGCACAGCGAGTCGCCAGCCAGCCAATTCGCAAACCACCACAACCATAGGTCTTCGATACCCCGGTCACAGAGACGGCCTTGTCATACAGATCGCACGCGGCAGGCAATGCCGCAACGGAGGGCATCTCCAACAGTCGAAACTGCTCGTCGCTGAAAACGAATGCATTGCATCGGCGTGCCGTCTCAACGATCCGCCGCAAGTCGCTTTCCGAGATCAGTTGACCGGTCGGGTTATGCGGGAAGTTGAAGACGATGAGCTTCGTCCGCGGACTGCAAGATTCGATCAGTGACGCAATGTCGAATTCGCACGTCGTCTCATCGGTAGGCCGCCACTCGGTGATCTTGCAGCCGATGGAACGAGCAATTGCATGTAACGAGTGAAACATCGGATTTTGGACGACGACCTCATCGCCCGGGTTAAGCATCGTCCGCATGAAGGTGTAGATCGCTTCGCTGGCTCCGCCAAAGATCAGCACATCATTCTTGTCGATCGTCGCGTATTGCCGTGCGACAAGGCCGCGGAGTTGCTCCAGACCGGCAAACGTCCCATATCCGAGGCCACAGTTTGCAAAGCTCGGCAGTTCCCGCTTGTCGAACAGGTCAGAAAGACACAGCGGTTCGCAGTCGGAACTGCTCAGCGAGAGATCGAATCGCCCCTCGGCAGCGGCGAACCAGTTCACGAGCTGGAATGGCGGAAAACGGGTTGTGGTGCCTCCTTTGATGGAGGCCCCGGAGATGTCGGGCTGCCGATCGCTCTCATTTATCGAGGCGTGGCGAACGACGTGGATTTCAGAACCTGCGACGTCCGCCGCTCCGGTGCAACAGGTTGAAAGGCGCGCGGCGGCCCGCTGAACAGCCGCGTCGCGAGCGCCGCGCACGCGCTCATAACGCTGTTGCGTCGCGGATAGGATATGTTGAGGCGCAAGGTCGGGGCGTCCCGTGTTAAATGGTGGGGCTGGAGCATATTCGAGGCCAAGCTGCACAGACTGGGCGTAGTCGTCTCCGGCGACCTCTGCCATCACCGTCAAAGCCATATCGATCCCCGCGGTGACTCCGCCGCCGGTAAACACGTTGCCATCTCGCACGACTCGAGCGGAATCGGGCGTTGCCCCGAAGGCGGATAGGGCATCGCGCGAGGCCCAATGCGATGCGGCGCGTTTACCTTTGAGAAGTCCCGCCCCACCGAGCAGCAGCGAGCCGGTACAGACAGAGGTCACATAGCGCGCGGTCTGGGCGAGGCGCCTGAGCTGCGTCAACAGTTCTTGATCCTCCAGCGCCTCGGTCGAGCCGAAGCCGCCGGGCACGCAGATCAGCGCGCAGTGCTCGATCTCTGCAAGCCGTCGGACCCTGGTCAGCACTAACCCACCACTGGCCTCAATGTCGCCACCGGCGCTCGACGCCAGAATGCACCGAGCATCGGGAAGACGAGCGAGGACTTCGTGAGGACCAGTGAGATCGAGCTGAGTGACATTCGGATAAACCGCAAAGACAACAAGAAACTCTTCAGCCACGATGACCTCTCTTGCTCACAGTGATGAAAGCGGACCTTGAGTCCTCTGCTTCCTGCCCTCGATCGTCAGCTCCCAACGTGACTGCGGTGCTCGACCAGTAACTCATTGCTCAATGGAACTGCGGCAACATTGCCGACCGGACCGGCCATGCGAACGAAGAAGTCGACATCGACTTCGATCTGGATGTTCGCGCGATCGATCATTTGCGTGAACTGCATAGTCGTCCGATTTGGAAAGCGACTGTCAGATTCGATGAGAGGACCGAGCGACTGTGCTTCGGACAGCGAAACTTGCTGCGGAAGGATCACGCGATCGTCTCATGCTATTGCCTCCCGCTTTCAATTCGTGATACCGGCATATCTCTTCTGCACCATGTGTCGAGCATCGGCGGGATTCGGGCGTTCCTCGATCAATTCATGGCTTGGAACCGTGTGGAACGAGACAACGATCCAGTTCTCCTCGGGCACCACGGCTTGGTGCCAGACGTTGACAGGAATGGATGCCCAACGCCTCAGCAACGGCGCATGGGGATCGCTGATCAGTTCGTTCGGCATCCATTGACCATCGACGACTGTTTCCAGGTCACCGCGGCCGCGGTACGACATGACGCGCTGGTGACTGTTGGGATGCCGCTCCGCGCCCGTCGTGGCCTTGGCACGCAGGATGAACAACCAGCTCGAAGCGATGTCAGCCGGCAAAGTGTGCCCGTAAACCGAGAGGGGAATTGGTTGCCAACCCATGAGCGCGGCGGGGTTCCGCGATAGTTCCTGCTCAACATGACTGGCAATCGGATCGATCGCGGCGCGAATCGAATGCTGATGGAGTATCGAGTCCAGCTCTTCAAGGAGTTGTCGCTCATCAGCGTTCATAGTCTACCCTCAATACATTCTCACTCGCGGCTATTCCGTTCGGCGAAATTCTGGCATCGGCTCATGCCATGAGATCCGCTCGATGTTCAGGCTCGGAACGCTCCCGGCGGAGACTCGGAAACGTACGAACCATTCTTCACGCGGGGGAAACGTCAGCTTCACCCGAAACGTGTCGTTCTCCCAGTGAACCAGCGCGCCCTCGATGTTCGGTCCGAATTGCGCTCGGAGCACGCCGTCTCGCTCCAGGATTTCCAGTTTCCCGTACAAGTCACAGACATAGGTTCCGGCATAGCGACTCAATGCCAGCGACGTCCTGGCGTCCTTGTTTCTCGTAGCGTCCAGACGTGCGTTCCGAGCAAGTGCCTCTTTCACGGGCGTCTCTTGTGCTTCCACGAGCCAATCGTGATTGGTCTGTGATCGTGGCAGGCCCAACATGCGAGCGAAAATGTCGTGCATGAGCATGTACTCGATGCCGGCCCCCCAGCCCAGATTCGCGAGGACAACGACTCCCATCTTTTCTTCCGGAATCATCGCCGCCATCGCGCCTGTGGACCCGCCGTGCATGATGACCTTGCGCCCGCGCAAGTCACGCAGTTGCCAGCCCAGGCCCCCACCATAGAAAGAAGGAAAGATCAGGTTCGAGCGGGGCTTCGCTTCAATCGGCACCGTGCTGTGAAGAGCGAACATCTTGCGGACCGTTTCTGCTTTTAGCAGCGGCTGCCCCTTGAACATCCCCTCGTCGAGGTACATCTGCAGGAACTTGGCCATGTCCAGCACGTTCGATTGCATCGCCCCCGCCGGCGCCACCGCCTCGTGGAACCGTCGAATTCCTTCGTGCGTTTCGTCGCGACGGTCCGCGATCAATTTCCCTTCGATCATCAAATACGGAGTCGCGACGTTTTCGCGTCCCGCGATCTCTCGTGGAACGGCGATTGTCGCGTCCATCCCCAAAGGTTTGAGCACTCGTGCGCTCAGGGCATTCTCCCAAGAGTTGCCGCTGACACGCTCAACAACCGCGCCGGCGGTCACAGTCAAAGGATTGTGGTAAACAAAGCGACTTCGGAACGGGGCGACCGGCTGCATGAATCGGAGCCGGCGGATGATCTCAGCGCGATCACAGTCGCCGCGATAGGGCATGAGATCCGCCGTTTCGAGGCAGACTCGGTGCGATAAAAGATCATCGATCCTCACGTCCCTCGTTAAGAACGGATCGTAAAGCTCGAAGTCCGGCAGGTGCTTGACCACCGGATCGCTCCACTTCAGCTTCCCTTCGTCAACCAGTAGTGCCACGCAGGTGGCATTGAAGACCTTCGTCACCGAGGCAATTGGGAAGATCGTGTGTTCGTCAACCGGGCTGTTCTCTCCGACGCGGCGTGTCCCATAGCCGCGTGCCAGGACAACCTTGCCATCCTTAACAATGGCGATGGCGACTCCGGGGACGTGAAGATCTGTGATCGCCGCTTGCACATACTCATCAATCCCGGCGAGCGGATCCTCGGACTCGACCGCCATTACGGGGCCAACCAGGAGCAAGAGCACGGCGAGCGCAACGACGACGGCGTATGGTTGAAAACCGTTTGACGGTTGGATTGGGTGGCCGTGAACGAAGCTAACCATGAAATGTCCGATTCGATTGATCCGGTCGAACGTGTTCGTGATCTGGAGAAGCCTCGCAACGATCACTTTCGTTCAACTCGCCACTGAACTTATCGAGAGAGGCGTGTCACGTGTTGGACGAAGTTGAAGTCGGCCTGTGAGTGTCGAATTCGCCGCTGGGATTCGCGAGCACGAATCCCAGTCGTCCTTGCGAGGTCTCATCGGAAGTACGCCTTTCAGTAGAATTCTGGAATTCCGTGTAAGGTATCGGCGGGCGCGGGAATAGACCTGTGGGAGCGGATGCATGCTAGCGGTCTGCTGAACAAGGTTGTCGATCAGGGTTGATCGGCTGCTGGTTGGGCGATGACTGGTGGCGAGGCGGGGGGGTGATGGGAGTGAGGTTTGGCAGGATGCAGTGGCATGGCGATGGGGCATTGGAAACGCGAGCGGCAGCAGGAGCTTTGGGTGGCCACATCAGACGTGGCGCAGACGCCGCGGCATGTGTTTTATGAACGGCTCAATCAACTGCTGGCCGAAGCGAAGTTTGACGATTGGCTCGAAGAACTTTGCCGACCGTATTATGCCGAAAATGGACGCACGTCGATTTCGCCGGGCCAGTATTTTCGCATGCTCATGGTCGGGTATTTCGAAGACATTGGCTCCCAGCGGGGAATCGCCTGGCGCTGTGCCGACAGTTTGTCCCTGAAGAAGTTTCTGGGTTGTACTGCGTCGGAAGCGACTCCCGAGCATTCCAGCCTCAGCAAGATCACGGCCCGACTGCCCGAAGAGGTCTATCGCGAAGCCTTTGCCTTCGTGCTGAAAGTGGTGCACGAGCACGGCCTTCTGACCGGCAAAACTCTGGGAGTTGACTCGACCTCGCTGGAAGCCAATGCGGCCATGAAGTCCATCGTGCGTCGCGACAGCGGCGATGATTGGCTGGCTCATTTAAAGGTGTTAGCGGCTCAGGAAGGGATTGAGATCGCGTCCCGAGCGGACGCCGTGCGGTTCGACAAGCAACGTGCCAAAGAGGGCCAGAAGAAAGTTTCCAACGACGATTGGGAGTCTCCCTCAGACCCCGACGCGCGGATCACGAAGATGAAAGACGGCTCGACGCACCTGGCGTATAAAGCTGAGAACGCGGTGGATCTTGATACGGAAGTGATTGCCGCGGCGGAGATTTATGGCACCGATGAAGCGGACTCTGGGACTCTGGAGTACACACTGCACCGAGCCTTGGAGAACCTCACGCAAGTCGATGACCAGTTGCGGTGCCGCGAAGTGGTCACTGATAAGGGCTATCTGAAAAACGAAACTCTGCCGGTCATCAGCCAGATGGGCGAGGGCCTGCGGACCTACATTTCAGAACCACTTTCACCCCAGGGACGCACATGGATTGATAAGCCGTCCGAGCAAGAGCAGGCGTATCGCGCGAACCACCGTCGCGTCACCGGAGAACGTGGCAAACGTCTTCTGCGCCTACGTGGCGAAATCGTGGAACGCAGCTTTGCCCACACCTGCGAAACGGGAGGAGGACGCCGGACGTGGTTACGCGGTATCGAGAAAGTACAAAAGCGTTACTTGATACTCACGCTGTCTCACAACCTGGGATTGATACTCAGAAGCCTGATTGGAGCCTCGAAACCGCGAGCGTTTGCGTTCGTCCAGCGTTTGCGCACGTGTTGTGATGACCTCAGAGCCGCACTCTCATTCACCCTACGGCCGATTCTTAACGGCCGTCGCTCAGCACCGGAGTGGGAACACTTCAGTCTGTCCCATTTGATTCAGTCTCAGTCCTTGAGAAACGCAGCTTTTTCAACAGGCTGTTAGGGATCCTGGCCAATATGGATCGTGACTGCCCCGAACTCAGAAGGGCTCTTTTTCCGATCGGCCATCCTTGGGCGTCGATGCGATGAAGTCCCTCTGCCCCGCGGAGCCGGTACTCTCCAAACTCGGGTTTCTCGATGCGCGGCCGTTCAATTCAAGCGTATTCGGTAAAACGCTTAGTCGAGCCGTCTACTTCTACGGACGCTGAGCATGTCGTGCTGAACACTTCCCGTCCGTAACTGCCCAACACTGACCTTGCTCTTGGGGTTGAGCCGCTCGCGTGAGCAGCGATGCTGGACTCGCGGTAATCTGATAGATCGCCGTTTCTCTAACCGACCGGTTACGAGATAGTGGTCCCGCAAAGCCCATCTCATGTTTCAGGCATACGTTCTTCATGACTTCGAACGCAGCAGCAACTCCGCCATCAGCTCCCGAGCCTTATGACCGCCAGTCATTCCTGGGACTGACGTTCGGACAGTTCCTCGGTGCCTTCAACGACAACGTCTTCAAACAACTGGTGCTGTTGTTGTGCATCGATCACGAATTAGCGGCGGGGGTGGCTCCGAACACGTACCAATCGAAGGCTCTCGTCGTCTTTGCATTGCCGTGGGTGTTGTTCTCAGGGCTGGCCGGCTTTGTGTCGGATCGCACCAGCAAGCAACGCGGTATCGTGCTCTACAAGGTTTTGGAGATCGGGATCACACTGGCGGGTATGGCCGCCTTCTGGTCGAACGAGCTGGCTCCGGTGTTTGCCGTGCTGTTCTGCCTCAGCCTGCACAGCACATTCTTCGGCCCGTGCAAGTACGGGATTCTGCCCGACCTATTTCCGAAGAGCGCGTTGCCCTTCGTGAACGGCATTTTTCAGATGACGACGTTTCTGGCGATCATCTTCGGGATGGCCTTTGCAGGATACGGCAAGGAGCTGCTGCCGGGACAAGCAGGTTTGGTGAAGATCAGTTTTGGGTGTGTTGTCTTTGCAACGCTCGGAACATTTGCGGTCTTGTTTGTCAGACGTACGCAAGCCGTGCAACCGGATCTTCGATGGAGTTGGTCAGCTCTCGGGGTGAACTCAGACGCTTGGGCGTTACTGAAGCGTGATCGCTTCCTGACCGGTGTGCTGTTGCTGACGTCCTTGTTCTGGTTCATGGGTGGCGTCGTTCAACCTTCGGTGAATGTGCTGGGAAAAGTCGAACTCGGGTTGAAGGACGGCCCCACCAGCATTCTTGCAGCGTGCATGGGACTGGGGATCGCGTCTGGATGCGGGATCGCCGGCAAGTTCTCACGCGGACGGATTCGCTTCGGCCTGGTGACGCTCGGTTCATGGCTCATGTCCGCGATGCTGGTCACGCTCACGCTGGTGGCGGTGGCTGCCCAATCGAAAAGCCTGCCGGTGAGCGTTCTCGAATGGATCGCTCGAGTGGCTCTCGTCGGTCTGGGAGCATCGGCCGGGCTGTTCGTAGTGCCGCTGCAAGTCGTGCTGCAGGCGTCGCCCCCGGAAGAACTCAAAGGTCGAATGATCGGCACGATGAACCTCGCGAACTGGATCGGTATCCTGCTGTCGGCCCTTTTTGTGGGGATCTTCGCGAAGTTGCTGCCACTCGTCGAACAGGCTGGTTTACCGAAGCCGATGCCGTCTTCCATCTTCGCAGTATTGGCGCTGATGGTCGTTCCTGTTGCACTCTTCTACCGACCAGCGGATCGTGATCTGTAACATCGATCTTGTCGGACGAGTTCCAGACGTCAGCCATTGAAATCAGGAACCAGAAACTTCCATGTCGTTTGTGAATGAAGGCTTGCTGTACGCGTTGGGCTTCATCGCCGTGCCGGTGATGTTGCACCTGCTGATGCGCGCCAAGCCGAAGAAGTTGATGTTCCCCGCGCTGCGCCTGGTACAGCAGCGACGTCTGCAAAACGTCCGACGCATGCGATTGAAGCATCTGGGACTTCTGCTCTTGCGCATGGCCGTGCTGGCTGCGATTGCACTGGCGGTCGCACGGCCTTCGCTGCCGCCGGCTGACTACTCCATGACATGGACTGAGATCTCCATTCTTGCGGGCATTGTCGCGATCGCAACGGCGGTTGGCTTGGGCGTCGAACGCGCCTGGCGCAAGAGCAAACTACCGCAGCATGTCTTGAGCGCGCGGCAAACGTACTTTCGTAGTGGACTGGTAGCTGTCGCAGTGTTGCTGGCCGCTCTGCTGGTCGGTTGGCCGTATCAACACCGGCTCGCCGAAGCCATGTCTTCGCCACTACCGACAGTCGCCACTGATACACCCGTGGCCGCTGTCTTCCTGTTCGATTCCTCGCTGAGCATGGCTTATACCCGTGAGGGTGAAACCCGGCTGGATGTCGCCAAGCGGATCGCGAATCAGCACCTCGCCACGCTGCCCTCGCGCAGCCGAGTGGCAGTCGGAGACAGTGCCACGAATGAGCCAGTGCTGTTTCAGGCGGATCTGTCAGCGGCGAAGAACCGTGTGGAAGGCATCAAGTCGGCCATTGTGTCAGTGCCTTTGAATGATCGCTTGCGAGCCGCTTTGACGATGCAGGAAGACGACCGCACGCGCATTCTCGCGGAACTGCCTGATGCCGAAGTTGATGATCGCTCGGACGGCCTGATTCGTGAGGTCTATCTCTTCACCGATCTCGCTCAATCGGCATGGGCGAAGAGCCCGGGCCGGTTCTTGCAGGATGAGTTGAAACGGCTCGCCTGGCTGGGCGTGTATGTGATCGATGTCGGTGTTGAACAACCACGCAACATGGCCCTGACGAAGTTGCGGTTGACTCAGGAGTGCATCGCTGAAGGTGGCCTGACGAATCTGGCGGCGAGTCTGCCATCCGTCGGCTTTGCTGATCAGGATCAGGTCGTGGAACTATGGCTGGCAGCACCGGGGGGGGATCTGGTGAAGAAGGACCAGCGCACCGTCAAGCTGACGGACAGCGCGGTTCCCGAAGTGCAGTTCATGCTGTCCGGCCTGTCGCGCCGCATTGAACGCGGACAACTGAGACTGGTCTCATCGGACCCTCTGGTCGAAGACAATCGGCTGGATTTCGCTGTGCGAGTCGATCCGACGATTCGAGTGCTAATCACTTCGCCACGTGAAGACGAAGGCGACGAACTGCTGACAGGGCTGGAGGTGCTGCAGTACCGCGTGAGTTACGTGCCTCAAGCGAAACTTGAAGCGACCGATCTGTCGGCTTTTGACGTGGTCTGCTTCGTCAACGTGAACGGCTCGTCGGAGAAGCTCTGGAAGAAGGTATCTGACTACGTCGCTGCGGGAGGCGGTCTGGCCGTGATCCTCGGTGCTGAATTGGGACCCGCAGTCGGAATCAACGTGGAGGGTTACAACAGCGAGGCCGCGAAGGCCGTGCTACCAGCGGCAATCGAATTTCCGCTGAACTTTCGCCCGGCGAAGTCGCTCGATTTGAAGGATACCAGCCACCCACTCATCAAGAAGTTCGACGGTCCGGGTGTGGCGGCCGAACTGATGTCGGTCGACATTCGCCGCTACTGGAGAGTGAAGACTCAGCCGGACGCCAAGGTCATCGTCCCCTATGCGGACAACGAAGCCCGCCCGGCATTCATCGAACGGATGCACGGACTGGGCCGCACGGTGATGGTAACGACATCCTTCGACCTCAAAGGCGAATGGAACGAACTGCCGCGACAGTCACCAGCTTACTTCCTGATGCTGGTCGATCAGTTGATGCAGTACCTGTCGCGGAGAACCGAGGCCCGCGTGAACTTCGTCGCGGGAGAAACGGCGCTGGTGCCGCTGAATCGCGAGAAGCCCATCAAAGACTACCTGCTACGCAAGCCCAGCGGCGTGCAACTGCCGGGCAAGATTGCAGACGGCGCAGTCGAACTGAGCATCTCTCCGCTCGATGAGCGTGGCCAGTTCGGAGTGCTTTCCGCTCAAGCCGAAACACCATTCGAAGCCGGTTTCGCGGTCAATCCCCCCCCCGAGGAAAGCGACTTCACACGCCTGAGCACGGCCGACCTCGACCAGTGGCTGGGCGAGAAACGCTACAGCGTCGCTACCAGCATCGATGGTCTGGAAAAATCCGTCACGACGGGACGCCTCGGCGTAGAAGCTTTTCCGACAGTGCTGGCGATGCTGCTCATCGCCTTCTGCCTCGAACACTTGGCCGCTAACCGGTTCTACCAAGCCGATAAGCAAGCCTAACTGGGCAATTTGTCGAATCTGGGCTGGCAATTGCCGTTCGGCGTTACGGCGACTAAGGTCATGGCAGTAAAGCATCAAAGAGATCGTGCTTCGAACGAGTACGAGCCTGCTTCGAGAGTTGTTGTGCTCGCCGCTCGTTAATTCACCGAGGAGCCAACATCATGCGAATTCTAAAAGCGTCGCTGCTAGTTGCGTTGAGTCTGGCGTTGTCGAGTACTGGAGTCGCTGAAGAACCGACCCGGGAGTCGCACAATACGAACGGCATCAAGGCCCTCAGGGACGGACGGTACGCATACGCCGAGAAACAGTTCAATAAGGCTATCGACGAAGCAAAGGCCGCCAAGGTCGAAGACACCATTCTGGCGACCAGTCTGGACGGGTTGGCTCGCGCCTACCGCTATCAGGGCTACTACCCCGAGGCGGAACCGCTCTTCAAGCAATCGCTGGAACTGCACGAGAAACTCAGCGGACCTGATTCGACCGATGTGGCCGTGGTCCTGGGTAATCTGGCGCTGCTCTATGTGCAGCAGGCCAGGTATGCGCAGGCAGAGCCGCTCTACAAGCGAGCCTTGGCAATCAAGACGAAGTCGCTAGGACCGGATCATCCCGAAGTCGCCACAACGCTGGGTAACCTGGCTCTGCTGTATGCACATGAAGATCGATATTCCGAGGCCGAGCCGCTCTATAAGCAAACGCTCGATCTGCAGCTGAAGCAGCTGGGTGGTGATCACCCCAAGGTCGCCGTGACGCTCAACAACCTCGCTGGGTTGTATGAGGCTCAGGCCAAGTTTACGGAAGCCGAACCGCTCTACCAGCAGGCTCTGAAGATTCAGGAACAACGTCTGGGTGCCGAACACCCCACGACAGCAACCACACTCAACAACCTCGCCGAGTTGTATCGCCTGCAGGGTCGGTACGAAGAAGCCGAACCACTCTACCTACGAGCACTTGCCATCCGCGAGAAGAAGCTGGGATCAATCCATCCCGACGTCGCAACGTCGCTGCATTCGTTGCGAAGGCTCTATCTCACTCAGCAGAAGTTCGATGCTGCACTGTCCATGCAGCGGCGAGTGGTCGAAATCCGGGCCAGCCGGTTGCCAGCCGATCATCCAGATCTCGCTCACGGCCGCATGATTCTGGCAACTCTGCTGGAGATTCAGGGGCAGAAGGACGATGCGACGAAGTTTGAGAAGCAAGGTCTGGACGTGCTCCGCAAACGTCCGCGCGAAGGTGATACTGCTCGAGCCGTGCGAATGACTCAGGAGGGCAACACAGCGTTTGACGCAGCAGATTACATCCGCGCCGAATCTCTCTACAGCTCCGCTCTGGCCGTCTACGCACAGGCCCTGGGACCGGATCATGAGAATGTTGCCCAGACTTGGGACAACATCTCTCGATCCATCACCAAGCAGGGCCGCGACAAGGAAGCCGCAGTCTACACCCGCCGCGCGAAAGGGGCTCGTGCAACTCCGGTGCAGTAGCCCGTTTGGGAGCAGAGCGGCGCGAGTCCTTTGTCCGACTTACTTGAATGATCAGAATTCTCAGGCCGTTGGCACAGTCAGAATCTGATTGTCGATCAAGCGAGTGGTGCCGACTCGCGCGGCGATCAGCGCAACCATCTGCGGAACCAGATTCGCGACCTCCTCCAGCGTCTGCGCATCTGCAACGGTGGCGTAGTCGATCTTGACCCCGGCGAACGATTCGAGGTGGTGCCGCATTGCCTCGCGGATCTTATCCGGTGCGGCTCGACGTTGAGTCATCTCAGCGGCGATCTTCAGTGCCTGCGAGAGCGACAATGCGGTCTGACGCTCCTCGGCACTGAGATAAACATTGCGGCTGCTCATCGCGAGGCCGTCAGGATCGCGCAGAGTCGGGCACGTGCGCACTTCGACAGGAACATTCAGGTCCGCGACCATGTGCTTAAGCAGCAATTGCTGTTGGTAATCCTTCTGGCCAAAGAACGCCACATCCGGCAAGACGAAGTTAAACAGCTTCAATACGATGGTAGCGACGCCGCGAAAATGACTCGGTCGAAACGCACCTTCCAAGACCTTGTCGAGCGCTGGCACATCCACGTAGGTCGCGTTCGGAGCTGGATAGACGTCGGCAACTTCCGGGTGAAAGACCAGATCGACACCGGCAGCACGGCACAGATCGAGGTCTCGTTCGAGCGGACGTGGATACTTCGTGAAGTCTTCGTTCGGGCCGAACTGAGTCGGATTGACGAAGATGGTGACCACGATGAAATCCGTCTCGCGTTTGGCGGCCTCAACCAGCGACAGATGCCCGGCGTGTAAGGCTCCCATCGTCGGCACGCATCCGATGCGCTGCCCAGCCAGGCGTGCTGTGCGCACTCTTGAGCGAAGTTCCTCAATCGATTGAACGGCCACTAATGGCTTCGTCACGCTGATCTCCATAACAAGCGATTCAAGGCAAACGGGGGCGAGCGGTTGCCACAGATTCTAGCTTGCGGCGTGCATTCGATCATTCCCATCGTTCACTCGTTCCCAAGCGGAGCTTGGGAACGAGTGAGAATGCCAATCGCCTGAACAGCCAAGGCGTTTGGGCTCGGCGCTTACTCGGACAGCTCGATTGCTCGGCAAAGGCGTGTGCGCTGTTCGGCGGCGTGTCGAAATGCGAGCCATGGAATGACTCGCCTACGTAGCTCAGTCATTCCATGCCTGAGATGCCTACACTTTCACGCGCGGGACAACGGCCCACAGCCGTCGTTTGAAGAGGCGGGGCGAGGCTCGGTTAGTCCTTCTATGCGCCCTTCGCGAGCTTCTGTTAGTCCGTCTTCTGTCGGCAGACTACTTCTTTGGCATCGGTTGATGGTCGACGCGGTCGGCGTCCTGGCCGTTTACCAGTCGAATGTCGCTGGCCTCGCGGACAACCGGAAACCAGCGTTGCGCGAGCAGCTTCGTCAACGCTCGCGCACCCTCCGGATTGAGATGGCCCGCATCGCAGTACAGGTCTGGATCTGCGAGTTGGGGAAAGCGGCGTTCATCCAAGGCCAGCAACGTGACCTGTTCATCGTGAGCGATGCGCTGCAACGCCGGCCAGGTTTCCTGCTCGGCTTCTTCGTTACGGTCGAGTCGCGGACACGAGACCAGGACCACATCAATGCCATGCTTACGAGCGTCGCTAATAAAGCGACGGTACTCGGCCACAAGCTGCGGATCGGGTTTGAGCCTGGGCAGCGTGCGGTCGGGTTGAGCCACCAGCTTGCGGCCTGTGGACTCCAACGCCGAGAAGCCATTGTCCGAAGGTGCGGGTTTGAGCCAGTTCAATACCAGCGGCCCGACCAGCGAGTTGAATCGCCAGCACTGCGAGTGTTGCTTAACCACCACTCGATCGTCGCATTGCTGGAAGATCTGAGTTGTTTCCGGACTCGCGTCTACGTACGGCGAAAGTGCCGAGACAACTCGAGAAGCATTCGAGCGCGCCAGATCCTGCGGATCCAACTGCAGGATGAACGTGCGGGCCGAGGTTCCGTTCTTCAGCAACATCTGCTGCATGAAACGGTGATAGTAGATGCCTTGGCCGTCCCAACCAGCGTTAAAGACGCTCTGCTGAGAGACAGATTCCAAGACTGCCGGATCAAAGTGATGTTTCGCGCGGCTGCTGCCAAAGATCACGATGTCCGCATCTTTATTGGCCAGCAGTTGCGACACGCGGCCCATCTCGCCGGTCTGCACCTGGTCTTGCAAGCTCCACAGAGCGGTGCCTGCAACGCGGTCCAGCAACAGCGCTCCGCAGACGAACGCGATGACGCGAGCGATCTCACGCACGTGCGAACGCGGTTTCATGTGCAGCTTCAGCTCAGAACTGGAAGTAGATGAATTGGGCATCGCCCTGAACTCCAAGCAGCGTGATCAAGAACACCATCGCGTACCAACAGGCCCAACGCACCGGCCAGCGCTGGCGGCTGAGCAACTCACGGCCGCTGCCGCGCGCCGTCTGCATTGATTCGACCAGCGCCAGAATCAGGATGCCGATGCCGCCATAGACAAAGACGTTGATTTGTTGGAACGGAGCAGCCAGTTCCAGATGCGTCATGCGGCTGAGAATCGTCATCGAATCCTGGAACGTATTCGCCCGGAAGAAGACCCAGCTCAGGCAGACCAGATGGAAGGTGATGAAGCAACGCACGCTGTCGCGGAGCCAATTCGGCACACCGACTCGAGCCCAGAAGCGGTCACGCGCATCAATCGTCTCATGGCAGCCGATCAGGAAGATGCCCTGCAAGCCGCCCCAAATCACAAAATTCCAACTGGCTCCGTGCCAGAGGCCTCCGAGCAGCATGGTGATCAACAGGTTGATCTGCGTGCGACGCTTGCCGAAGCGGCTGCCACCCAGCGGGATGTAGAGATAATCGCGCAGCCATGTGGACAGCGAGATATGCCAGCGGCGCCAGAAGTCGCGAATCGTCGTCGCGAAATACGGCTGCTTGAAGTTGTCCATCAGCTTGATGCCGAATAACTGAGCCGATCCCAGCGCGATGTCTGTGTAACCAGAGAAGTCGCAATAGATCTGGATCGCGAACGCATATGTCGCCAGCCAGCACGAGGTGGAATTGTGCTGCTCGGGGTTGTTGTAGATCGCGTTCACGTAGAGCGCGACGCGGTCCGCGATAACGACCTTCTTGAACAGCCCCCACAGGATTTTTTGACTTCCCGCGTAGATGTTGTCCCAATTGAAGTTTTGCTTGGCTCGCAATTGTTCAATCAGTCGCGATGCCCGTTCGATGGGGCCAGCGACCAGTTGCGGGAAGAACAGCACATACAGCAGGAAGTACCCAAAATGACGCTCGGCCGGGTATTCGCGGCGGTAGATGTCGACCGTGTAGGCGATCTTCTGGAACGTGTAGAACGAGATGCCAATCGGCAGCACGAGTTCCAGATGGGGAATGTTCCAGCTCAGATCAAACTGCTCGGCCAGCGACCGCGTCGTCGAGTTGAAAAAATTAAAATACTTGAAGACGAACAGCACGCACAGGTTGATGGCGACACCCACCGCCATCACGGTCTTGCGAACTCGCGGCGATTTCGCGTCTTCCAGAATGATGCCGGACGTGAAGCCGACGATCGACGAAAACAGGATCACCAGCCCGTAGGCGGGGTTCCAACTGAGGTAGAAATAGGCGCTCAGCGGCAGCAGCCACATCCACCGAAAACGGTGCGGCAGCAGGAAAAAGCCGATCAGACAGACCAGCAGAAACACAAAGTAGTCGAGCGAATTGAATAACATTTGCGGGACCTTCCCTGGGCCGCACTCTCAATATCGGACAGACAATCCGTGTCTGCCCTCTCCGTCGTCAGGCCATACTCGCCCAACGCCGGCACGCCAGCGGGCGGGGACTCTACGCGCGGCGGCTCAATCGTCACAACCCGAACTTTTACCGTTTAGTTCCGAACAATCGGCGTCACTGGAGCGTTGCGAGTGAACGGCACAACGAATTCCACCGCTGCCGCTGGCCGCTCGCCGTGAATTACAGGGACTTTAGGCCAAAGTCTGCATAGCTATGCGGGGAGGGATTCCGATGATGAGGAAGGTGTCTCGGGCTACTTGCACCTCACTTCAGAGATTCTTCCACATGGCGTATGACATGATTCTAGCTATCGCATTCGCTGGGGGTTTGTTTGTCGGTCTCTTCGGCAGCTCCTTCTTGCTCGTCGAT
>CAYLTY010000004.1:0-80044 GCA_964386705.1 uncultured Planctomycetaceae bacterium | reverse complement strand
ATCTCGATGACAGCCGCAGCGCGCTGTCCATCGGCGAGGAACTCGAACGCTCTGCCAAGTGGCTTGATGCCGTTCAACATTATGAAAATGCCCTGAAGCGGTGGCCCGATGATGAGTCCCTCGTGTACGGCAAACGCCGTGCGAAGGCTCACTTCAAGATCGAACGCCGCTACTCGGACAAGAGCTTCCAGGCGTCGCTGCTGGCGATGTCTGAAGGTTCAGCTCTGGAACTGTACGACGAGTTGCTGTCCAACGTGCGTCGCAACTTCGTCGATGATCTGAGCTACAAGTCGGTGGTCGCTCACGGCACCGAGAGCGTCTATATCGCCCTCGCCAATCCGAAGTTCCTGGAAGCGAACCTTCCGGCAGCTCGTTCGGACCAGGATCGGGCGGCTCGCAAGGAAAACATTCTGCGAGTTCGTCAGACCCTGCGTGAGAAGTTCTGGAACCGCGAAGCGGGTGACCGTGAGCAGGCCCGGGCGATTGCTCAGCAGGTCGGTCGGATTACTCATCAGAACCTGGGCATTCAGCCTGCGGCCATCGTGATGGAATACATTTTCGGCGGCTGCAATTCGCTCGATGATTACAGCGGCTTCCTGACCGCTGATCGTCTGGCTGACCTCTACAGTAATATTGATGGCGAGTTCGTCGGCATCGGCGTTGAGATGAAGGCGGCCGAAGGTAAGGGCATGTTGCTGGTCAATGTGCTGCCCGAAAGCCCTGCGTCTGCGGCCGGTCTGAAGAAGGGCGATCACATCATCGCGATTGATAATGCCGACGTCCGCAAGGCGACGATCGACGAAGCGGCCAACATGCTGAAGGGACACTCGGGCAGCCGAGTTCGCCTGAAGGTCGCTCGTGACGAGGGCAAGCCGATCGAAGCTGTGCTCAACCGCCGCGAAGTGCATGTGAAGAGCGTTCAAGATGTGAAGTTCGTCGATACCGTCAATCAGATTGCTTATGTGAAGCTGGCCGGTTTCCAGAAGTCGACCTCACGTGAGTTCGATGAAGCGATGACCAGCCTGCAACGTCAGGGTATGAAGGGCTTGATCCTCGACGTGCGAGGCAACCCCGGTGGTTTGCTGACTGCCGCGGTCGAAGTCCTGGATCGTCTGGTTGATAACGGTGTGCTGGTTTCGACGAAGGGTCGCTCTACTGATCAGAACTGGACCTACCGTGCTCAGCAGAATGGTGCAGTGACGGTGCCTCTGGTTCTGCTGACCGACGGCGACAGTGCCAGTGCCAGTGAGATTGTGGCTGGCTGCGTGCGTGACCTGAATCGCGGCACGATTGTCGGTCGCAAGACGTATGGAAAATGGTCAGTGCAGAGCATCTTCCATGTCGGCAAGAGCACTGGCTTGCGATTGACGACTGCCCGGTTCTACTCACCGAACGGCAATACCTACGGTCACGTTGGTGTTGAGCCTGACGTTCTGGTGGAACTGCCTGATGAACGCACCGCTCGCTTCCGTCCGACATCACGTCGCGAAGCCGAAGATGCCGACGTTGAGAAAGGCATCGAAGTCCTGCGTGGTAAGATCGGTGGCCGCAACTAACGGTTGATGTCACCAACAACAGAACCTCAACAAAGCCTGAGTCGCAGTAATGTGACTCAGGCTTTGTTCTTTTGTGTGCACCCTGCATTAGCGAGACAGGCCGTAGTCTTACTTTGATGCCCAGCTCTTCTTCATGAAGGCCAGCGCGTCGGTGCAGAGCCGCATTTCGGTCGTGAACATCTTGCGCCAGATCTTGGTGGCGGCGGCGAGGTCGGGCAGGGCGAGACCGAAGGCTTCGACGACCATCCAGCCGTCGTACTTGATTTCCTTCAGGGTCTTGAACGTGGTTGCAAAGTCCACGTGACCTTCGCCGGGCGTCGAGCGATCGTTCTCGGAAATGTGCACGTGCACCATCTGGTCCGCGCAGGACTTGATGGCTTCGGCGATGGACTTCTCTTCGATGTTCGCATGGAAGGTGTCGTACATCATCTTCAGATTGGGATGATTGACCTCGCGACAGAACTTCGAGCAGTCAGCAGCCGAGGTGACGAAGTAGCACTCAAAGCGGTTCAGGTACTCCATCACCATCGTGACGTTGCACTGCTTGGCATGGTCGGCCACTTTCGCCAGCACGTCCTTCGCGCGGCTCCATTCATCAGGGGTCGGGCCAGTGCCGCTGAACTTTCCGAGAGCCGAGTGGAACGGGCCGCAGAGGTGCGTCACGCCCGCCGCCGCGCAGCAGTCGAGAACTTGCTTCAGTCGGGTCAGGGCCGCATCACGAACTGAAGCGGATGGGTCGATGGGATTGGCATCATCGGGGCTGACGGTGACCGCCGTGCGGCCGAGACCGAGCGCGTCGCACCGGGCGGCGATCTTCTTGTAGTGATCGACGTCCAGATTGAAGATTGGCAGTTCGACTCCGTCGTAACCGATGCTATTGAGTTCATCGAGCAGACCGAACTGCGACTCCTGCAGGTCAGCGGTCCACAACAACAGATTCATGCCGAACTTCGCCATCGCGAGCACTCCCTGAATGAAATCAACCTGACGCCTTGATCGGTCCGCAGGCACTTCGGGGAAGCACTCGCGAATCAAGGCATCGTGAAATGCGCGGCTGGTAACAAACCGTCGACCCGCTGCCGAACGATCTCCCAGCTTGCCGCCAGAGCGTCTTCGAAGTGCTCAGGAAGCTGGTCCAAACCGACACGGAGCATGACTTGGTTCAGGCGAAATCTCAACGAGGCCGGTCGTGAGTAATCGCGCAGAAACTGTTCGCGGGCAAACGCGGCCATCAGCCGGGCCAGCCGGTCGCTGGTCTTGGTGGCCATCACGTTGACGTCCGCCTCGACGCGGGTGGCGTCGATGTCCGACACCAGTTCGTAGTAGCGATTCAAATGTCCTGGGTACTCAGTGGCCAACGCGGCATCGAGTTGCAGCTCGGTGACGATATGGCCGAGGAACGGGCAGCGGGCGCCTTCGTTTTCGCCGATAGCGCTGCGGAACAGACGAGTCAGATCGCTGTTCGTCACCAGGAAGGCTTCAGTGGTGTGAAACCAGTCATCGTCCTGCAGATGCTGGAGGACACCGGCGGCGACGTCGGCTCGAAAGGGGTCAGGGTCGGCGATGAACGGCTCAACGCGTTTCGATCGCAATCGCATGGATCGATCAACCACCGACAGCATGTCTGGCAGCCCGGTGGCCACAGCGAACACCGGCCGATCGAGAAAGCGAATCGCGTGAGCGAAGTAGTTCATGAACCCGAGACTTGCTCGGCCTTCTTCTTGGGCGGAATGAAGCCGACGCAGAAGCTGGCCAACATGCTGAGCCAGAAGATCCAAAACGCCGGATCTTTGGGATTATGGAAGTCGATTCTGTGATGATCTTCAAAGTTGAAGTACCAATCCACGACCAGCTTGATGCCGATCACGACCACCAGCAGATAGGCCGCGAGTTCAAACCGCGGGAACTTTTCGAGCATCCCGATGAAGAACTTCGCCGCCACACGCATCAGGATGACGCCGACAAAACCACCGAGGATCACCACCCACAGCTTCGGGTTGGTCTGGTCCTTGGGGACGTTGGGAATGAAGCCAATCGCCGCCATGATCGAGTCCACCGCGAAGGCGATGTCGGTCAGCTCGATGACGACCACGGTGCCCCAGAACCCGGCGAGCTTGCGCGGCTTACCCGGCTGGTCGTCCTGAATATCCAGGGGAACCGCGGTGCGGGACTGGATCTCGGTCGCCATCTCACCAGGCGCGAGCGGTACGCCGGATTCCTCATGCACCAGAATCGGATGCCCTTTGTCGTCCAGCTTCACGACTTCGGCATCTTCGTCCTGTGACTCAAAGAAGAAGTGCTTCAGGGAGATATAGATGAGGTACCCGCCGCCCAGCAGCTTCACGATCCACCACTGCAGCAGCAGGCTCACGAAACAGATGGCAGTGACGCGAAAAATCAGTGCGCCGACCAGTCCGTAGGTCAAAGCCTTCGCCTGTTGATGCTTCGGCAATCGCCGCGCCAGCATGCCCAGCACGAGAGCGTTGTCGATTGAAAGCGCACCTTCCAGCACCACCAGAAACGCGACGGTAATCAAGTCAGCCAGTTCGATGGTCTGTCCAAACATCAACGACTTCCGAAGCAGGAGGGATCAAAACGGGGACGTCAGGTTGAGGCGCGCGGGTGCACGTTGTACTGCCCCACGTGACGCTGCGGGAGTGAATCCGCCGGATTCCAAGTTTGGCGATCCCGTTTGTCGGAAACCAGCATTCAAAAAGAAATCGGCGTGAAGCACTGCTGCTCCACGCCGTTTGGTCTGATTGACGCATTTCCATGCGCCAGCGTTGGTTCGCTAGCTCGGCCTGATCCTTAGATAGCGTCCAGGAGCTTGGTGATCGAGCTGAACACAATGTAGTTGCTCTGAGCCGGATCAGCCTGACGTTGAATGGTCTCCCCAGAGAGTGTGGAGGCAGCATTACTGGTCAGCGTCAGCTGCGTATCGCTTTGGATGCTGAGGACTTCGTAGGTCTGCCCAGCGATCCGAATCGTTGAGCCCGGGATGTTGCCGCTGCGCGGCGCCAGATCCGTCAGGAATGAGGTCCCAGTTCCGGTAACCGCCGGCGAACCTCCGGTCACAGTAACTGTACCCGTCAGGTTCTCAAACGTGATCGTGCCCGTCAGAGGCACCTGCCCGAAGGAAGCGCCGTCCAGTCCATTCAACTGCTTGTTCAAGTTGAAGACCGGCAGGTTGTTGACCTGATCGACAACCGTCATGCCGTCTCCGATCACGCGGCCAAAGACGGTGTGCTGCGTCGTATCGAAATTCGGATTGTCTTCGGTGTTGATGAACCACCCACTCGTCGCGCCGTTGGGTTGTGCGTCCGGGAAGACCGTCGACAACGTACCGCGAACATTCAGGCGAGCGTTGTTGAATTCATTGGCCACAGCTGCGTCAGCGGTGATCGCCGTGACTGTACCACCTGTCGCCGTGAAGCTGCCGGCTTGAACGACGCCATTAGCAAGGTCTGCGTCGACCGAGCGGTGAACGATCGTGTTCGCGTAGCGTGCCAGATAGGCCAGGAAGTTGTTGACCGTGTTGGGAGCCGCGGTATTCAGCAGTTCCACGTCGAAGAAGGAACTCGATCCCAATGAGGAGGTCGCGATGCGGGCCACTGTGCCGACAGAGCGATGCACTTCAATTTCCTCAATCGCGGCACCTGGGCCGCTGACGGGAGTCGAGCGAACGCGCAGTTTGTTCTCACCCGCGATCATCGGAGCTGTGATTGTGAACTTACCATCGCCACCAGCCGTCACCGTCTGGTCGTCGAATCCGTCGTTATCAACGTCCAGCTCAACCTTGGCATTTGCCACTGTTTGACCTTCGATCGTCAGGTTGGCAGCCTTTGTCAGCAGCGTGCCCACCGACTGTTGCAGCCCGGTGTTATTCGTGGTGGAAAGATCGAGTGCGATCTCGTTGTCTTCCACTGCCAGGGTCGCCTTCCCGTCCGTCAGGCCAGCGGACTTAGCTGTAATCGTGACATCGACGTTTCCGTCGCTGCCTTCATCGTCCACGGCAGTGATCTCGAACGTGATCGATGTCTGATTAGCGGGAATTGTGATCGTCGTCGGAACAGTAGCCTCGCCAGTGTCGGAGCTCGTCAGCGTCACGGTCAGCGCGTTGGCGGGATCAGTATTGCGAGTCACCGTACCAGTCACTTTTGTCGTGGAGTTTTCAGCCACTTTGGATGCCCCCAGCGTGACTGACAAGGCCGCAGCAGGCTCGTCGTCGGTGACCGTGATGCTTCCGGTGCCATCCGTATGACCTGTTGCCTTGGCTGTAATGGTGACGGGTTGGCTTCCATCGGAGAAATTGTCGTTGACGGCATTGACCGAGAACGTGACGAACTCCTGATTAGCGGGAATTGTCACGGTAGTATCAACCGTTGCCTCACTGGAATCACCACTGCTGATCGTCACCGTCAGCGGTTCCGAGGGATCCGAATTGCGGGACACCTTGCCCGTCGTCGCGCCAGTACCTTTACCTTCGCCGATCGAAGAGTCTGTAAATGTGACGGTCAAGCTCGGAGTTCCTGACTCATTGTCAGTGACCGAGAACGTCGCCTCGCCGTTAGTCAGTCCTGTCGCCTTGGCAGTGATTGTTACCGGCCTTGTACCGTCAATCAGATTGTCATCGAGGGTGGCAATTGGAAATGTGACTTTGTCCTGACCTTCCAGAAAGGTAACGGTCATTGGCACTGTCGCTTCGGTGGTATCAGAACTGCTGAGCGTGACTGTCAGCTTTCCGGTGGTATCGGTATTACGAGTCACCGTACCGATCGAAGCGTTGGCACCCTTGCCTTCAGAGGCTGAAGCCGGATCCAGCGTTACCGTCAGCGCCGGACTGCCAACTTCACTGTCGGTCACGGTGACGCCGTCAGCGCCATTAGTGAAGCCACTCGCCGAGGCAGTCACCGTCACGGGGATGTTGCCGTCCAAAAAGGAGTCGTCCTGTGCCGTGATCTCGAACGACACCGAGGTCTGATTGGCAGGAATGGTAACCGTCTGAGGGACGGTTAATTCACTGGTGTCGCTGCTAGTGAGTGTCACTACGAGTGGCGAAGCGCTCGCTGCGGCGCGGCTGACAGTGCCCGGGATCTTCGCTGTGGCGTTCTCAGCCAGTGTGGAACTGGTGATGCTAACAGTGAGTTGCGTCGCTGGACTTAGGATCTCACCGATCGAATCGAAGACAACGTAGTTCGCCTGGGCTGGCTTGGCCACACGCTGAGCAATCGCGCCTGAGGCACTGGCTACAGCGGCCGTTCGCAAGGTGAGTGACGTGTCACTGGTGATACTTGCGACTTCGTATTCCTGAGTGCCGATCTTGATCGTGGTGCCGCGAGTCTGGTTTTCGGCACGACTCTCAAACACAGACGTGAAGGATGTTCCGACGCCTGTAACTGTCATGGAACCTGAGGTGACAGTTACCGTGCCGGCGATGTTTTCGAAGGCCACGGTGGGCTTCAAAGGTACTTCGGCAAACGCACCACCATTCAGCGCCACGTTCAAGTTGTAGAGCGGCAGGTCGTTGATGGCATCGACAATATCCATGCCATCTCCGACCACGCGGCCAAACACCGTGTGCTTGTTACCATCCAGAAACGAATTATTAACGGTATTAATGAACCATCCGCTGGTGCCGGTGTTCGGGTTGGCGGAGAGTGCCATCGACAGCGTGCCACGCACATTGGAATTCGCGGCATTGAACTCGTTGGTGATGGCGGGGTCGGTGGAGATCGCGGTCACGTTGCCGTTGTTCGAGACGAAACCACCGCCCTGAATCACGAAGTTTTCCGGTGACCGATGGATGATCGAATTCGTGTACCGTGCGAAGTAGTCTTTGAAGTTCTCAACCGTTATAGGCGCGTCGGTATCCAGCAGTTCGATGTCAAAGGTGCCCATCGAGCTGACAAAGCGGGTCACGGTACCCACGGCGCGGTGAACTTCCAGTGTGGAAATCGATTCGCCGCCGTTACTCGGAGCCACTGCCCGGAATCGAAGAACGTTCGCGCCGCGATTGGTCGTGGTGTTGGTCAAGCCCACGGTCATCGAGAAGGTGCCATTCGCAGCGGCGGTGGTTGTGCCGTCATCGAACTGTCCGTCACCGTCTGAGTCCACAGTAACCGTTGCATTAGACACGGTGGCACCTGCGACGTTGAGACTCGCGGCCTTGGTCAGCAACGTACCGTTCGAAGGGATAAGCCCGCTGTTATTGGACGTGTCCAGCGTCAGCGTGAAATCGTTCGAACGTACCGTGAGTGTCGCTGTGCCATTGCTCAACCCCGTGGCGCTGGCAGTGATCACGACACTCGCATTAGGGTCGTCAGTGTTGTCATTCACTGCAGTAATGGGAAATGTCACTGAGTTCGCGCCGGCCGGAATGGTCACGGTCGTCGGCACTGTTGCTTCCGTGGTGTCGTTGCTGGTGAGCGTTACCGTCAAGGCGGCGGTCGGATCCGTATTGCGCGTCACCGTGGCTGTCGAAGCACCGGAGCCGGCACCTTCCAGGACGGATCCTGGATTCAGGCTGACAGTCAACGCTGCCGGACCAGCCTCACTGTCTGTCACGGAAATCGTATCGGTACCGTTGGTGAATCCGGTGGCCGTGGCCGTGATGGTGACAGTGACGTTTCCATCGACAAACGTGTCATCCACCGCATTGATGTTGAATGTCACCGACGTTTGACCCGCCGGAATTGTCACGGATGACGGCACGGTCAACTCGGTATTGTCGCTGCTGGTCAGCGCCACTGTCAGGGCTGACGCGCTGGCAGTCGGAATGCTGACGGTACCAGTGATCGTTCCCGTCCCGGCGTTTTCTGCCAGAGTCGTTGGAGTGACAGTGACCGTCAATATGGGCAGCGTGACGAAATTGGTAATGCGCTGCTGCACTTGAGTCGCCAGCGTCTGCGCGCCAGTGGTGGAATTCGTCAGGCGGTCAGTCTCCAGCGTGTCGCTCACGGACGGGCTGTCCACATCAACGGTGTTACCGTGACGAACAATCGTCTGTCCGCTGATCTCGACGTTGTCAGTACCACCCTGACCGATGACCGTCGTAAACAGGCTGAAGCCATTGGCTCCCGAAGTGACCAGGTTGTCGTCACCACTGCCCAGCAACGCGGTTACGTTCTTGCGGAAGACGCTGCCTTGAGACCGCACAAAGTCGTTGCCCGCGCCCATGTCCAGGAACACGTCACGGCAGAACATGCCCGTGGTGGCGACAAAGTTGTCATCGCCATCTCCGAGACGAAGAGATGTCGCCTTGCCGACCACGCGATTGGTGCCGCCAGTACCCTCGATGACGACAGAGTCGTTACCTGCACCGGACGAGATGTCCAGAATTCGGCCAACCACAGAGCTCTTGAGGCTGAAGACGTCGTTACCACCGCCCGACACAAAGGTCGCGTCGCGTGCGATGTCCGAAGTTAGAATACTCAGACCGTTGTTGCCTTCACCGAGGTTGGCATACAGGAACCCGCTGATGCCGGCGTTGTGCAGTCCGAAAGTGTCATCGCCATCGCCCATATCGACGTCTACAGCTCCGCGGACGCCAACTGTGTTGGCAATCGCGAAGGTGTCGTTCCCGCCGAAGAGGTCGACAATCACGTTGCCGGGTGTTTGCGTCGATCCACTACGCACCACAAAGTCGTTGGCGCTGCCGTTGATGGTCGAGCCGTTCGTCGCGCGCAACACCACTGAGTTCCCGGCGACCAGCAACTGAACTGAGTCTGCATCGGAACTGCCTGTCAGTCGCAGATCATTGCCGACCATCTGCGCGAGCACGTTGCCAGCCAACACCCAACGCGTCTCAAGGTTCTCGCTGGCCCGTCCAATGTGGCGTGGGCTCCGGATTGCTGCCCGATCAAGATTGCGAAGGCCAAACTGTTGACGAATCCAGTTGCTGAACAGGCCAGTACGTTTCATGAGTGAACTCGGACTTCGTGGAAGGTGAATGTTTCAGTCGAGCGCCGATGAGCATCGTCTGCGGCGACTGGGCAAAATGATCCTATCACTGAACATTGGGGAAATGCGAACTCTGCGGGCCATGCATTGCGTTTATAGGTTGCTTCGTAATCCGATCTGTCATGCTGTGCTCACTGCGCCATCTATGGCAGTCGAACCGATTCCGAGACCCTTAGGCTTCCCCCAAATTTCGGGCGATCAGAAAATCGCGCGGGCTCGTTAGACGCCACGCAGACTCACTCAGTTCCCGCTTTTACGCTATCGGCTCGCCGCAAAGAGTCTTGAGTGAACTCATTTTGACTTATGTGTGCATTTTTGAAATCGCTTTGCCGGAAGCGTTAAGTTGCGCCGGCTCGATTCAGTCAACAATTCAATGTTTCCGGCTCCTGCGGCCCGTAGTGAGCAGGCCGTCTTCTGTGAAAATAAGCTGACTGCATGACATGGCTGCGTTGCAAAGACGGAGCAACTCTGGCGAACCTCGTTCCCAGCAGCAGCGTTAAACGCATCACCGCCGCTATATCTAGAACAAGTTGCCACATCGTTTCGGACGATACTTCCGATACGAGCCGTCCGGCTCATCGGCTGCGCATTGTCGATTCAGGTTCTTCAGGTCTGAGATTGAACCGTGGCACGCAAACGTTCCCTCTGGTTGGTTCTTCCATCGATGGCGGTAACCTGTATCTCAGCGAGTCCGCTGAAGCGGGTGCGGCGTCGATTCGTCGTTTGTGGAATCTTGTTGGCGCTGTCGGGCCTAAATGTTGCCTGGGCGGATCCATCTCCTCGTGACCGCGTGTTGCAACTGCTGACGGAACTGCATCATCCCAACCAGAACATTGCGAAAGAGGCCCGCGACGAACTGTTAGAGATGGGGATCACGGGTGAGCAATTCCTGCTGGCCCAATCTCTGAAACATCCCGATCGCAACCAGCGCCTGAAGCTTGCCCGGCAGTTGCACTACATCGAAGAGCCTTTGCGCAGCGATCTCCGCAGCGAGTTGCTCATGGACCGGGACCCTGAGGTCCGGGCGATTGCCCGCCAACCGCGATCCCATGCCGCGCTGGCCGCATCCAGGGCGGAGCGACCGCACTTTGACCGCCTCGAGGACATTGACGACGAACACGATCTGGAGTTGTTGTCGTTCGTCGCTCAGAACTCCGATGGATCAGCCGCGGCAGTGGCTGAAGACGACGAGATCTTCAGCATCGTCGCGCCCCTCGCGACACATGCCACTCCCGGAACGCAGAACTCACGACGTCCGAATTTTCTGCAGCGACCGGACGAAGCAGATCAACTGCCATTGGCGATGCTGCCCCAGTACGACGGCTGGGTAACACCTGAACCGGAAGCACCGTTTGGCTTCACCGGGCCGTCCGGGGTGATGCCGATCGAAGATCAAGAGAGTGTGCATTTCGTGCCTCAGCCTGATCGCTGGCGCAACGGCTACGAGCCGACGGATCGTTATGGCAAGGGGCATCCCTGGGTGGATGATTACCCCGGCGTCGAAGGGCACTGGTGGGACCCCTATAACCAGAACGTACTAAAAGGCGACTTCCCGGTTTATGGTCAGCACACGTTCTTCAGTCTGACGGGCATCAGCTCGACGTCCTACAACTACCGACAGGTTCCGACGGCCACAACGCCATTTGAAAGCACTCAGAATCCGTTCCAGCAGGAATTCTTCGGCGATCCCGATCAACAATTCCTGAGCCAGAACTTCTCGCTGCGCACGGCACTGTTTCATGCCAACGATGCGGCCTTCAAACCGTTGGACTGGAATGTCGTGATGACTCCGGTTTTCAACATCAATTCACTGCATGTGGAAGAGCTGGGCGTCGTGAGTAATGACGTCCGCGCCGGCCGAACTCGTAACCGAGACTACTTCGCGCTGCAGGAGTACTTTGTTGAAGGCAAGCTGGCGGACCTGAGTCCGAACTACGACTTCCTGTCTGTACGGGCTGGTTCGCAGTTCTTCAACTCCGACTTCCGCAGTTTCATTTTCAATGACACGAATCGCGCCGTGCGGTTGTTTGGCACGAACTACGCCAATCGCCATCAGTTCAACTTGCTCTATTATGACATGCTGGAAAAGGACACCAACAGCCAGCTCAACACGTTCCATGACCGCCAGCAGAACGTCCTGATTGGTAACTACTATATCCAGGACTTTATTTTTCCTGGCTATACGGCCCAGGCCAGCTTTCATATGAATAATGATGCGCCGGGCTTTCTATTCGACAGTAACAACTTCCTGGCACGCCCTGATCCCGCTGGCGTGTTCAGACCACACCGCGTTGAGTCGTATTATCTCGGCCTCGCGGGCGACGGTCATATCGGCCGGATCAACGTCAGCAATGCGTTCTATTGGGCAACGGGCCGTGACAGCCTGAACCCCATTGGCGGACAGGAGATTGATATCAACGCCTTCATGGCCGCGATCGAACTGTCTTACGACCGTGACTGGGCACGCTTCCGCACGTCGTTCTTCTATGCCTCGGGTGACGATGATCCCACCGACGACAAGGGTGAGGGCTTCGACACCATCATGGATAACCCGAACTTCGCAGGCGGCAATTTCTCTTACTGGCAACGTCAGGCGATTCAGCTTTTCGGCGTGCAACTGGTCAACCAGAACAGCCTGGTACCCAGTATGAGATCATCGAAGATTCAGGGGCAGTCGAACTTTACCAACCCCGGCTTGTTGTTGTTCAACATCGGTTTCGACGCGGACATCACACCCAAGCTGAGAATGGTGACGAACGCGAATTATCTGATGTTTGACGAGACTCAGGTGCTGAAGCAGTTTGTGTTTGCAGAGCAGGTTGACGAGAAGATCGGCTTGGACCTGAGCGTCGGTTTCGAATGGCGACCATTCCATAACGACAACATGGTCCTGGTGTTCGGCGTGTCCGGCCTGGTTCCCGATCAAGGCTTCAAGGATCTCTACGGAGACTTCGATCGCGACATAGACACGTTGTACGCGTCGTTCTTCGAAATGAATCTTGTGTTCTGAGAGTGATTCGCCAGCAAGGATGCCGGTGGATGAGTGAGTTTGACATGGAGGTTACACGCCCATGATGCGTTATCGCACGATGGGGATCTTGTTCGGTGCGGCGGTTGTCTGGTTTGGTGGCATGGCGTATCTCGCTATGACGCCGAACAGCGATTCCGCGATGCAGTCAGCGCTCGCCGCTGAACCGCCAACCTCACGCTCCTCGCAGGATAAGGACGAGATCAAGAACGGTGTGCCCTCGCGCATGCAGCGGCTGCTGGATGGTATTCGTCCCAACAAGGTCTTGCGTCGCGATGCGGAGTCCAAGAGCGATATACTCCAGACTTCGGCGACTTCGGCTGCAGTCACCTCTCATGAACAGGCAGAACTCACCAATCCGTATCCGGTGCCTGCCGAATTGATGAACGTCGAACTGCTGCGACAGACGCCCGAGCAGGCTCATGCCAAGAGCTGGGGCTGCATTGAGTGTCACAAGGGCTCGCACGATCCACATGCGAAGGGCAGCCTGTCCATCGGTTGCACGGACTGTCACGGCGGCAACGCTCAATCGGTCGTTAAGGAAGTTGCTCATATCTCGCCGCGCTATCCGGATGCCTGGTGCTCATCAGCGAATCCGGTTCGCTCTTATACGCTGCTGAATCATGAATGCCCCGAGTTCATTCGCTTCGTGAACCCCGGTGATCTGCGCATTGCTCACTTGAGCTGTGGTACCGCTGGCTGCCATCCGACAGAGACCCTGCAGGTCAAGAAGGGCATGATGACTCACGGCTGCATGCTGTGGGGCGCGGCCCTATATAACAATGGTGCAGTGCCTCACAAGCAGTCGCGCTACGGCGAAAGCTATTCGATGTATGGTACACCGCAGCGCGTGCAGACGATCCCTGCCCCGACGCGCTTCGAGCAGGATTATAAAGGCGTGGTGCCGTTCCTGGAGCCACTGCCACGCTTCCAGGTCACGCATCCGGGCAACACGCTGCGAATCTTCGAACGTGGCGGCCGCGGAATTGTGGAAATTGGTAGCCCTGATCGTCTGGAAGAATCCGGCCGGCCGCGTGTGCGTTTGAGCGATCGCGGCTTTGGTACCATCAACCGTACCGACCCCGTCTATATCGGTTTGCAGAAGACGCGCCTGCTGGACCCGACGTTGAACTTCCTTGGCACGAACGACCATGCCGGTGACTACCGCTCGAGCGGTTGCACGTCGTGTCACATGATTTATGCCAACGATCGCTCACCGGTGCACTCCGGTCCGTTCGCGAAATATGGCAATCGCGGTACCGCCGCCGCCGAGCCGGATGACTTCGTCATCAGCGTTGATCCGACCATTCCGAAGGATGAACCCGGCCACCCGATCGCGCATCGCTTCACGTCCGCAATTCCAACCAGTCAGTGTGTGATTTGTCACATGCACCCCGGCACGACTGTGTTGCAGTCGTATCTTGGGTATATGTGGACCGACCAGGACACAGACTCAGAAGTCATCTATCCGGGCGAAGCGACCAAGCTGACCGCTGAGCAGTTTGATAGGGCTCAATCCTCGAACCCGAACGACATCGACGCCAAAACCCGCTTTGTTGATCCCGAGGAACTCGCCAACGCGACGGAACTGAATCCACAGTTGAAGCATCAGCTCGCCGACTTCCACGGCCACGGCTGGTCGTTCCGAGCCGTCTTCAAGAAGGACCGCGAAGGCAATCTACTGGACCACAATGGCAACCCGCTCGGCGAAGCGTCTTATCCTCAGAAGAAGAGTGGTCTCGAATATCCGCTGCAGGCCAAGAATCTCTATCGCAGTATCAACTGGCGTGAGGCGGGAGCCGTCAAACGTGTGATGGACGCCGAAGAGCAGCTTCGCAAGTCTCGCGATGGTGCGACTGTGCATATGCTGGATATTCATCTGGAGAAGGGTATGCATTGCGTCGACTGCCACTTCGTGCAGGACGCTCACGGCGACGGCAAGCTGTATGGAGATGTTCGCTCGGCAATTGAAATTACTTGTACAGACTGTCACGGCACGGTCGCCGAGTTTGCGCCGCTGAAGACATCGGGCCCCGCAGCTCAAGGTAACATCTGGCAGGGCATGGTGACGCAACGGCAGGACGCCGATGGCAAAGACATCCCGGACGTCAAGGACGTTGGCCGCAACCTGGCCGGTCTGCGAACGCCGTTCGGGAAGCGTCGCTTCGAGACGTTGCCCGACGGCACGATCATCCAGAACTCGATGGTCGAGCCTGAACTCTCCTGGCGCGTGACGCAGGTGAAGGACACGATTACTCCGAGCCACCCAGACTACAACGCGCTGTCGGCGCTGTCGAAGACGGTGCGCCTCGAAGTAAAGAGCAACAAGTACGAGTTTGCCTGGGGCGACATTCCCGTTGGTGATGGCGGCAAGCCCGATGAGAAGAAGTGCGCACACGCCATTCACAGCATGAACTGCATCACGTGCCACTCGGCGTGGAACCCGAGTTGCTTCGGCTGCCATCTGCCGCAGAAGGCGAATATGAAAAAGCCGGATCTGCACAACGAAGGTGATCTGAGCCGCAACTACACTGCCTACTGTTTCCAGACGCTGCGTGATGATGTCTATATGATCGCGAAGGACGGCAACTCCACCGGTAATCGTATCAACCCGGTACGCTCCGCCTGCGCTGTGCACGTCAGTTCGTACAACGCTCAGCGTGAAAGCATCTACTATCAGCAGCAGACGATTTCGGGAGAAGGGCTCAGCGGTATCTCGTTCTCGACGAACGTGCCGCACACGGTTCGCGGCAAGGGCGAAACCAAGATGTGCACTGACTGCCATTTGTCGTCCAACGATGATAACAACGCCATCATGGCGCAGTTGCTGATGCATGGCACCAATTATACCAACTTCATTGGCCGCTATTTATGGGTTGCGGCGGGTGAGCATGGAGTCTGGTCACCGGTGGTGCAGACACGTGACGAGCCCCAGGCTGTCATCGGCAGCACGCTGCACGCGGCGGCCTATCCCGAGGAATACAAAAAGCACGTTGAGAACGGGTATCAACTGGATCATGCTCACGAGCATCCGGGCAACGACATCAGTGACAATGTCTTCCACCCGAAGACGAAGCATGAAGTCCTCGCGTTGCAGCATCGCGGCGAGTACCTCTACGCGGCCTGCGGCGAAGCCGGCTTCCGCATCTATGACATCGCCTTCACGGACGACAAGGCGTTCTCGGAACGGTACACGACCGCCCCGGTCTCACCGTTCGGCCAGAAGTTCTATGTCCGCACGCCGTACTGCACCGACGTCGCCAGCCCGACGACGATTGCTCCCGACCCGACTCGTCAGCACAAGCCTGAAAACTTCGAGGCCGCTGTGCCCATGATGTATGCCTTCATCTATGTGACCGACCTGCACGAAGGGTTGATACTCGTTGGCGCGGGCACATTGTTGGACGGTGATCCGAACAACAACTTTGTGAAGAAGGATGTGTGCTTCAATCCGGACGGCATCCTGTGCGGCGCACGAGCCATCACCATCTTCGGCAAATACGCCTACATCTGCTGCGATGCGGGCATAGCGATTGTGGACATCTCAGATCATAAGAATCTGCGAGTGGTCAATATCATGCGTGAAGGTGAAATGGTACATCATGCGCATAATATCGAGTTCCAGTTCCGCTACGGCTTCATCTGCGACGAGCACGGCGTGAAGGTGATTGACGTCACCAACCCCGAAGAGCCCGTCGAAGTCAGCCATCTGGAGATGGAGGGCGTCCACAATATCTATATCGCTCGTACTTATGCGTATGTTGCCGCTGGTCATCACGGACTGGTGATTCTGGACGTGAAGAATCCGAAGGACATCAAGGTCGATCAGATCTTCGACGCGGGCGGCTGCATCCACGACCTGCACGATGTGAAGCTCGGCATCAACTACGCGAGCCAGTTCGCGTATCTCGCTGACGGTGAGAATGGTGTGCATGTCGTGCAACTGACGTCACCGCAGACGCCGGGTAACGATGGTTTCTCGCCGCGCCCGACGCCAATGCTTGTTGCCAGCTTCAAGATCCCGCACGAAGGACATGCCCTGGCACTGTCCGAAGGCGTGGACCGCGATCGAGCCATCGACGAAGCCGGTAATCAGATCGCCGTGTTCGGCCGCGTGGGTGCTCGGCCGTTGAATTTGGAAGAGCAGCAGCGGCTCTATCTGGCTCCGAACACGGGCACTAGCCCGGGCAAGGCTCCGCCGAGCCCGTGGACAGTCGCCGATCCGAAGCGCGATTTTTCGATTAAGAGCTGGCGGCAGCGAGAGGTCAAGCTGCATCAAGCGATCGAAGAGTGGTATGGACCACATGGCATCAGGAAGCAGAAGTAGTCGGGTTGCCCAGGGAGTGCGATTCAATCGAGCCGAATGTGGGAAGCACAGCGGGGTTGAACTGTTTGAGGGTTCGCCGTGAGACTCATTTGCTCGCACCGTTTCGGTGAGAGATGGATGTGGCTTTGTGGTGGATCGAAACCGAATGAACCCTGCACAAACTCTGGCGAGCGTACTGGCAGCGGCTGAGGCGGCTCATCAGCAGGGCCAGCACGCGCGGGCGGCGGAGATACTCGGCGATTTTCGTCGCACGACTGAACTCACTCCTGAGCAACTCAAGCAGCTGACGCTCAAGCAGGTTCAGTATCTGGACCGGGCGGGTGCGATTGCGGCAGGTATTGAGGCTCTCAAAGCCGCCCGACAGTTGTTACCGCAGGATCTGGATCTGCTTTCCAGCGAAGGCATCGCGCGCAGCCTGGCGAGTGACTTTCGAGCGTCAACCGAACTGATGGAGGCGGCTGTCTGTCAGCGTGATGACATCGCCGGCTGGTGGGACGTGCTGGCTCGCAACTACACGTATCTGGAGCGATTGGCCGACGCTAAAGCAGCTGGGTCGCGGTCGCTGACGTTGAAAGATCAGCAAGCTCCGGCGCCTCTCGGGAAGTTGACTTACTCGCCGCCGCCCCCGTTTGATGCTTCGCGGCCCGAACGCAACATCATCGCCTACAGCTTGTGGGGATCGAACCCGCGATACGTCGAAGGTGCCTACCGCAACGCCTGGCTGGTGCGCGACCTGTATCCCGGCTGGACGTGCCGCTTCTACTGCGACACCACGGTTCCGCAGCGAGTCCGATCAACGCTGGAGAAGCTCGGTTGCCAGCTGGTAGTCGCTCAACAACCGCCGAGGCAGTTTTATGAAGGCTACTTCTGGCGATTCATGGTCTGGAGCGATCCACAGGTAGACCGCTTTCTGATTCGGGATTCGGATTCGTTGCTCTCGGTGCGCGAGAAGGCTGCAGTGGATGAGTGGCTGGAGTCAGATCGCTCGTTTCACGTGATGCGCGACTTCTACGGACACACCGAACTGATTCTCGCGGGCATGTGGGGTGGCGTCGCCGGTCGTTTGCCGCCGATACAGGAACTCATCGCTGCATTCCGTCCGACCGGATCCGTCGCTCGCGCGATCGATCAGATCTTCCTGCGGCAGATGGTCTGGCCGCTCATCCGTTCTGATGTCCTGATTCACGACAGCATCTATACCTTGTTCGGAGCCCGGCCGTTTCCTCCGCAGGCCTGGTGTGAACCGGGTTTTCATGTTGGTCAGGATTTCGCGGCGACCGAGCGCTATCGTAACGGCCCGCGCCTGATAGAGTGGTTCGGCAGTTAGCGACCACGGACGATGTATTCTCAATCTGGATGGGACTGATATGCCTCAGAAGGGATTTGTGACGCAGTGCCTCTGCGTGTTGTTTGAAGAGCTGCCTTCACTTGAAGAAGTCACGGCGAGCCTCGGACGCTTCGAAGTATTAGGCAAGGTGGAAGCTCAAAAAGAATGGGCGTTCGGCGGTCCGTCGGTCGTGGTGTCGTACCGATCGGAAGTGAATGGCCGCGTCGCCGTGGACCTCGTCTCACGTCCCTGGCCGGACGGCATGGGCGACCCCGTGCAGGAGTCGGCCTTATACGGTGCCTGGACCATGGGGCAGTTCGGTCCCGGGACTTACCCCGGCTGTTTCGAACGCGCCTGCGATCAATCCTGGGCCTGGCCTGAAGCCGCTGAAGTCGCCCAGAAGCATCGCGGTTTCATCCGTGTCCGCAGCGGCTATGCGTGGGGACAGGATCCCAGCATGACTGTCATCCCGGACGACTATGCCCCCCTGGCCGAACTGGTCTTTCTGACGAACATCATCGCGCCGCTGTTGGGGTTGCCGGGTTCGATGTGCTTCTTCAACCCGAACGGCGAAGTGCTGCGCGACCACAACATCTTCAACGACATCGTGGAGTGGTCCGTTGAGAACAAGCTGCCGCCGCTGGAACTGTGGTCGAACATTCGAGTCTTCAAAGCCACCGAAACCTGGATGGTGATGGACACCGTCGGCAATGGACAGCTTGACCTGCCGGACTGCGAGGCCTGCTTTACGGAAGACGGCTACGAATGTCAGACCGTGGACACCTTCCTGCGCAACATCACGCTGGAGATGATCCGCAAAGGCCAGATCTTCAAGACCGGCGACACTCTGGAGGGCCCCGGCAATAAGCAGTGGAAGCTCGAACTGCGCGAAGACCCCTGCGTGAATCCTCCGCGCCAGGTCATCCGAGCAACCCCTGTCGACGGCTCAGAGGTGCCCGCCGAGATCGCCTAGCGCGACTCGAACATGGGGTAGAGCGGACAATCCTGTCCGCTACCGTTTCGGCGGACAGGATTGTCCGCCCTGCATTTGAGTCTGGTCGCTAGCGGGCTGGGGCGGGCTTGAGTGGGGCTTTCAATTGGTCGAGCATCTTCTGAGCATCAGCCTTCGTTGGTGAATCGGGGTAGTCTCGGACGTGAGCTTCGAGTGCGGCTGTGAGTTTTTCACGGGCGGCCTGACCGGGCATGGCTTGATAAAGGCGACCCAGGCAGATGACTCGCAACAGGTCGGCTTGCGGGCGGGCGGCTTGCGAGGAGTGGCTCGTGAGCAGTTCGTCCAGCGACTTGAGTGCCGCTTCGAATTGTTTCAATTCAACCAACAACCGAGCACGCGTGAGGCCGATTTCGAAGCTGTCGTCGCTGGGGCCTTTTTCCAGATGCTGTTCGTAGGCTCGCGTGAACACAGCAGCGGCTTGTTCGCGGTCTCCGGCGGCGTATCGACCTCGTCCTTCACGGATCAGCGTGGCTGTTTCCGCGCCGAACTGCAGATCCTCGCGCGCCTGGGCCACCGCCTGCTGAGCGCGTTGCGACCAGTAGTTCTCTCCGCCGTCGGCAGGTCGAGCTGAGCGATCGGCTTCGGCCAGCAACTCATCAGCCAGCGCGACAACACGCTGCTGGCGAGCGGCTTGCGAGAGTCTGGTGAGCGTCGTGATCAGCAGGAGCGATGAATGGCGAAACGTCTTGTCGGTTTGGTGAGCCTTCCTCAACAGGTCGGCAGCATCCGCGAGCTTGTCTTGAGCGATCAGCAGCTCAGCCTGTTCGCTGAGCACTTCATCGCGCAAGTCACCCACCAGCACCGAGGCGTCGATCGAATCCAGCAGCCCCTTGGCGCGTTGCCAGTCGCCCCGCAGCCGGTGGATTCGAGTCAGCAGCAGGGTGGCTCGCTGAGTTCCGTCAGCCTCACGCGGCCCGGAAGACACTTTTCTTGCGATCTGTTCCGCTTTCAAAAAATCATCGGCGCGATCGGGTGATGTTGCCGGCTGCGACAAGGCCCGTGCGAAGAGTTCTTCAGCGAGCTTCAACTGCACCGAGCGTTGCAACTGCCGTGCGCTGACATCGAACCAGTCCTTGGCAGTTGCTGGCGGCGCAGGGAAACGCGCAACCGCAAGGGTTTCATCCAGGCGATTCAGTTCGACAATGTTCTTGCTGGTCAGGTCGATGACGTGTTGCTTCTGGAGTTCGTCATACGGATTCATCGCGGCGAGCATCGTTAGGACGGCGCGTTCGTCGCAGCGCAGGCCCGCCCGCTGAACTGCCAGTGCCAGGCGATGAGACAAGACCTCCGTCTGCCGCAGCTCCGTATCCAGCACCTCGGCTGCCTGCTCCCAGAGCTGCTGGCGCTCCGCGGGCAGTGATACATCGCGGGCGTGTGCCGCAAATGTCTCGGTGAGTTCCAGCACGACTTCCATGCGACGCGGCGCAGTCGGCGGCAGGTTCTTCAGTTCGTCGAGGCAGACCAGTTCCGCCAGAGACCACAATCGCCGCTCACGCAGAGCTTCGAAGTAGCGTTGCGAAGGTTCGTCAGCGATCGCAGGGGAAGTACTCATTGCCGCGCTGAGCAGCAGCAGTCCGCAGCACACTGAGATCTTCGGCAGGGACGTCATTGCCAGCCATGAATGTTGTCGGCGAAACGCTCCAGACCGCGATTCGCGAGTTCTTTCGTCACCACGTCGCGTTTCTCCGCGAAGCTCAGGCCGTTGATGATGCCATAGATCAACGAGCCGCAGACGATGGAGCCGACTTCCACCACGCGCATCGGCAAGCGGAACTCGCGTAAGTCCGCATCGATCTCCAGCGGGCTGCAGTACTCGCCAAACTTCTGACGCTGGTACAGGAACTCCACGCCCGCAAAGTCGCGCGACCATTCATAGTCGAACGGACCATACTCCCGGTGCCGATGCCGCACCCAGAAGCAGGTTCCTTGAAATCGAATTCCCGTAGACGGCATCGACACGAAAACGCTCCAACAACTCCTCAGAAACCAGAATGGCTCGCCGAAAGCAAGGCCGGAAAGAGCAGTCATAACTTGCCTGCGGGGAAATCTCCAATAGTCATTTCTGGACCCGGCGAACTTGCGGTTGGTTTTTGAGGAGTTCACCATCTCATCAGGGCCGCAGGATGAGTGCAGGACCTCCGGACGGTTGAACGACAACAGGGAACGCAACCCATGACTTTGACACGATGGTTGGCGACGGGCTTGCTTGTGGGCGCGAGCAGCTTCGCATACGCGGATGACTTCTCGGATCGTATTGCCGCGATCAAGGCTGTTCAGCGCGAAGGTGAAGGCAATGAAGCGGCCGGAGCCGCCGCGCGAGCACTCAGCAGCGGCGCGGTCACAACGTTGATTCCTCTGCTGTCCGCATTTAATGACGCTTCGCCGTTGTCAGCGAATTATCTGCGTGGCTCGATTGAAGGACTTGTTGACCGTCAGATCGCCGCGAAGACTGCTCTGCCGAACGGGGATCTCGAAGCCTTCACGCTCGATCTCAAACGCGACCCGCGCGCGCGGCGGCTGGCTTACGAAATTCTGCGTCGACTTGACCCTGCAGCCGAAGGACGGCTGATCCCGAAGATGCTGCTCGACCCGAGTTCCGAATTCCGGCGTGATGCCGTTGCTCTGTATATCCAGCAAGCGAAAGCTGCGGGCGAGGGCAAGAAGGATGAATCCGTTGAGCTCTATCGCAAAGCGCTCAGCGGAGCGACGGAAGAAGATCAGGTCAAAGACATCTCAGCCGAGTTGAAGAAGCTGGGCGAGAAGGTCGATCTGCAGAAGCACTTTGGTTTCATGACCAAGTGGCGCATCATCGGCCCGTTTGATAACAAGATGTTCATCGGCTTTGACGCGGTCTATGCCCCCGAAAAATCAGTGGACCTCGGCGCCAAGCTACAGGGCCAGATGGGCGAAGTCAGTTGGGGTGAAATCTCTACCGCCGATGAGTTTGGGATCCTCGATGTTGCCAAATCCGTCGCCCCTCATAAGGGCGCCGTGATGTATCTGGCGACGACGTTCCAGTCGGATCGAGACCGTCCGGTTGAAGTGCGGCTGGGCACACCGAACGCCTGGAAGGTCTGGGTCAATGGCCAGTTTGTCTTCGGCAGAGATGAATATCATCGCGGCATGGCGATCGACCAGTATCGAGTGAAGGCGTCGTTCAAGACCGGCGACAACGTGATCCTGATCAAGCTCTGCCAGAACGAACAAACCGAAGACTGGGCTCAACGCTATCAGTTGCAGTTGCGAGTCAGTGACTCATCCGGTATCGCCATTCCTCAAGCCGCAAAAACTGCCAGCCTGCCAGGAACCATTCGCACTGCAGTTGTCGCCAACCCATAGTCGCTGATCTCCACTCAGCCCGCCCTCCGCGAAGCGGACTCCATCCTGATTCGAAACTCGCCCCACCGGCGTTTCCCCGGAAAGTTAAATCATGCATCGTTCCGAAGCCTCGATGACCTCCGCTGGCTCTCGCTTGTGGACTGTCCTGGCGCGTCGGTTGGGTCGCCTCGCTGCGGGCGCCTGTCTGGTGAGCTGTCTGACCGGGGCGGACTGGCTGCAGTTCCGTGGCACCGATGTCACTGGAATCGCTCGCGATGCCAAGCTGCCGACAAGCTGGTCAGGGGCCGACGGGAAGAGCGAGAACGTCGCCTGGAAAGTCGCCCTGCCAGGTCGTGGGCTGTCGAGTCCCATTGTCATCGGCAACAAAGTCGTCGTGACGGCCAGCAGCGGTTTCAATCAGGACCGTCTGCATCTGTTGTGCTTCGATCAGACCACCGGTCAGCAACAGTGGGAGCGGCAATACTGGGCCACCGGGCGGACGATGACGCACCCCAAGACGAATGTGGCGTCGTCTACTCCGGCCAGTGATGGCAAACGCATCTTCGCGCAATACTCCAGCAACGATGTTGTTTGCCTGGACCTCAACGGCGATCTGCTGTGGTATCGCGGGCTGACGCACGACTTCCCGAACGCCAGCAATAGCCTCGGCATGGCGTCTTCGCCGGTTGTCGTGGGCGACACGCTGATCTGCCAGGTTGAGAACGATGCGGATTCTTTTGCTACGGGCCTCGACGTCAACACCGGCAAGTCGCGTTGGAAGATTGTGCGGCCCAAGCGGGCGAACTGGACTTCTCCGGTCATCATGAAGGATGAAACCGGTCGCCAGATCGCGGTTCTGCAATCGTCCGCCGGGCTGGAAGCCATTGACCCGCAGAGCGGCTCGCGCATCTGGGATTACTCTAACGGTGCATCAACGATTCCGTCATCCGTGGTCGCTCAGGGCCTGGTGCTGGTGCCCTCGCACGGCATCACCGCGTTGCGTCCAAAGAAAGAAGGCGGAGCCGAGAGCGCCTGGAACGACGGCAAGCTGAATCCCGGAACCGCCAGTCCGATTGCCATTGGTGACAAGCTGTTCGTGCTTAACAACGCTGGAGTTCTCAACTGTGCCGAAGTCGACACCGGCAAGCTGGCGTGGCGATTGAGACTCAAGGGGCCCTTTACTGCAACTCCCGTTGGAGCCGGAAACTTGCTGGTCTTCTTCAACGAAACGGGGCTCGGCCAAGTGGTGGATGTCAGCGGCGAGGAAGGCAAGCTCGTCAGTGAAAACGACATCAAGGAAACAATCCTTGGTACACCGGCGATTGCTCACAACGCCATCTACGTCCGCAGCGACCAGCACCTCTGGAAGCTGGCCAACAAGTAGCTCATAGTCGCTGATCGCTCCGCGATGAGAGCGTCTTAGGACTCGGTGATTGGCTCGGGCTTCTCGATCGGGATGTTGGCGAGTTCCACAATCTGGCTTGCACGTGAAACGGTGTCGAAGAGCATCACCGTCGGACGACCGAACTTCCAACCACAGGCTTCGCCTGGGTTCAGGAACAGCCGGCCTTGGTCGTCCTGAAACACACCGGGTTTATGCGTGTGCGCATAGACGCAGACATCGAATTCGCTTTCGTGGCCTCGCAGTTGACGTTCCATGTGCACAATGACAAACCGGGTCCCGTCAGGCGCGGTATAGGACATAGGTGCTTCGCCTAGTTGCCCAATGATGCCGAACCCCGACTGCAGGCCGATCTTGTTGCCCTCGTTGTCGCCGTAGCACGCCACGACGCGACACTTCAATTTCCGCAACGGCGGCACGGCGAACGTTGAAACGATGTCGCCTGCAAACAACACGACTTCGCAATTGGCGTCATTAAACACCTTCACCGCGCGGCGAATGTTGTCGAGGTGATCGTGAGTGTCCGCAAAAATCCCAACCCGCATGAATCAACTCGCAGATCATTTAGCCACGGATGGAACACAGATGAAACACGGATAAGGCTTAGGAAACTGGGAACTAGACGTTGCTCGCAGTCGCTTACGTCTAGACCTACCTGAATTGATTCTTATCTGTGTTCAATCTGTGTTTCATCCGTGGCCATAACCTTTCGGAGCTAGTAGGCGAAGCGTTTGAATTCGACTTTCTGGCGACCGAAGTTGATTAACAAACCAACCTTGAGGCCGGTTGCCTTGAGTTCGTTGAGCAGTTGAGCTTCATCACTTGGCTGATAGTCCTTGGCAACTTTCAGCTCGACGATTACGCAGTCATTAACGAGCAGGTCAGCTTCGAATCTGCCGACATCAACGCCCTTGTAGAGCACTCGAATTGGCTCTTCGAGCTTGCAGGTTAGACCGCGACGAATCAATTCGACCTGCAAGGCTTTCTGATAGACGCTTTCCAGAAAGCCATACCCCAAGACCCCATGCACTTCAAAGGCCGCGCCGATGATCTGCTCAGTGATCTCAGAATGCAGCAACTCCATGGCAATCTCTCAGAAGAAATATAAGCCACGGATCAAACACAGATAAGGAACAAGACCGACTGATCGCTGGAATCTGAACTTCACGATCTTGAATCTCAGTTCCTCTCACTTCTTTTTTATCTGTGTTCAATCTGTGTTTCATCCGTGGCCAAGACCACTTACTTCTTCTTCAGCGTCGCCAAATACTCGACGACATCGACCAGCTCTTCTTGAGAGAGTTGCTTGGCGACGTCGGCGGGCATGATGGAGACTTTTTGCTTCACCAGCGGTTCTTCGAGGTCGGTCTTCTTGATCGTCTTCGTGATTGCTTCGGCGTTGCGCAGGGTGACTGCGTCGTCCGTCTCGCTAATCATGATGCCGCTGAAGACCGTGCCGTCCTTTTGCAGTGCCGTGTACATCTCGTAGTTGTGGCTGATGCCGGCGCTGGGGAAGAGGATGGATTCAAAGAACGCCTGGCGGCTCAGCTTGCTGCCGATCTCGCTCAGGTTCGGGCCGACTTCCTTGCCCTGACCATTCACGATGTGGCACGAACTGCACTTCGCAAGTTGGCTGGCGAAAACCTTCGCTCCGTTACCCGCGTTTCCCTTCAGCTTGGCGAGGTCGCCAATCGACGGCAGTGGCTTCGAGTCCTTGCCGGCCGGAGCGGGGAACAGTTTCGCCACCGACGCTTGCTGAGCTCCATCCAGCGGAGCCGTGGACAGCGCCGCAGCCAACGCGGGAGCAAAGCTGTCGTCAAAGGCTTTGCCTTCGGCCAACTTCAAGACCGCGGTCGCTCCGGGTTTGGTGCGAGTCGCTCCCTTGATGGCCTGACGACGCTGGTCTGCCGGAGCCTTTTCGTTCTGAACGATGGGGAGCAGCAACGCTGCGGCAGAGCCTTCTCCGGAATTCGACAGCGCGGTCGCCAGACCCGTTGCCGCGCGGCCACTTTGAGCCGTCGATTTCAGGCCAGCTTCGAGGATGTCCTTGGCACCTTTGTTGAGCAGCACTCGCACGGCATCGATGCCGATCTGCTCGTCACCCTTACTAGAAGCCAGCGCCGCGAGGTCTCCATAACGATCCGCTGCGCTGAACTTGTCGACGAGCGTGATGAACTGTGGTTGGCCCTTGAGGCTATCGAGGACTCGGTTCAACGCTGCTTTCGCCTGCTCGTTCTTCGAGACGTCAAAGCCCTTCAGGCGATTGAGCGCTTCCGCAGAAACGAGAGCCACTTTCTTCTCGTCACCCGTGGACGAAAACGCGAGTTGCACCAAGGCTTCGTCTTTGGTTGCTCCGGTGAGGAAGTCAAAGGCACGCAAATAGCGACCGAAGTTATCGGCCGTTGTTGCTTCGGATGCCACGAGCTTGGCAAGCAGCAGCGGCGTCTTTTGAGCACGTGATCGCCATACGACATCAGCCATTCCCACAGGTTGGGTCGGCTGTTGGCTGAGCAACGCAATATACGCGTCCAGGCAGATGTCCCAGTCTTTGCCCGCACCGATGCCGAGCGCTTCGAGATACCAGCGGTCCTTTCCGTCATGCTGCAGAGCGAGTTTCGCCCACAATTCCGCCTTCAGCTTCCCAGGCACTTCGCGCAGCGAGATTGCCACTTCGCGACGGACTTGAGCGGACTTATCGTTGACCAACGGTCCGAACACTTTCTGTTCGTCGATGTGTGCCCGGCGCAAGCCGCGAATGGCCGCGATCCGAATGTCTTCGTCACGGTCATTCAGAGCGCTCTGCAGGAAGGCTGTGCCCTTTTCGGAATCGCCGATCTTGCTCAACAGCCACATGGCTCGGGCGCGGATGCGTGGATTCGCGTCGCCGGTGAAAACCTTGGTGAGAGCGGGCTCAGCCTGCGTACCCATCGCATGCAAGGCCGTACAAGCCAGATAGCGCACGACTTCATTCGGACTCTTCAGCGCCGCAATGGCACCATCGACAGTGCTGACATCAACCTTCGGCGTCTTATACGGAGTCTTCGGCGGCGCGAGGCGGAACAGGCGACCGCGATCAGCATCACCCATGCGGTGACCACCGACGCCCGGGTCGTACCAGTCGGCCACGAACAGCGAACCATCCGGAGCCACGCACACGTCTGAAGGTCGGAACCAATTGTCGCGAGCACCGTTCAGGACATTGACCATCTCGGCCGTGTAGCCGGCACCAGACTTCTTCGCAGGGTAGGCCCGCACGACATTAGGGCCCGCGTCGCAGTGAATGACTTGATTGCGGAAGACCTCAGGCAGCAAGTCGCCTTCGTAAACCAGAATACCGGTCGGCGAACCAGCTCCGGTTTGCAGCAGGTTCGGGACAACACCCGGATCATTGAGGTGCCAGTGGCGCAGTGGAATCTCTTGTTCGAGGTTCGTGCGCGGCGTGTTCCAGCCAGCGCCGGTGAACTCGTCCTTGTACCCGTAGTTACCAAACTCCATCACGTAGTTGATGCGGACGCCCTTGTTGCCGTCGTCGTCGTTGTCGGACTGCCACAACGTGCCGAAGCTATCGACCGCGATTTCCCAGTTGTTACGGAAGTCCCAGCCGAGCGTTTCGAACTCGCTGCCATCCATATTGCAGCGGAAGACCATGCCTTCTTGATACGGCTTGCGGCTGGCGTTCACTTCGTTGCCAGCGAGATCAACGATCTGCTTGCCGTTCTTGTCTTTGATCTGGTTGCCGCTGTTGCCGAAGTTGAAATACAGCTTGCCGTCGGGTCCAAAGTGGAACGCGTGAATGCCGTGGTCGTGCTGCGTTCCCGCGATGCCGGTGAAGAGCAGTTCCTTGCGATCAGACTTCAGGTCGCCGTCATCGTCATGCAGGAAGAAAACGTCAGCGCCGGCTGAGACGATGATCTTCGTGCCCTTGCCAGACGGAGTCGGCAGCACGCAGATGCCGTGGGCCGAATCGACATCATGGCCTTGGTAGAACACGTTCTGCTTGTCGCCAACGCCGTCGCCGTTGGTGTCTTCGAGAATCAGAATGCGATCGCCTTCCTTACGCTCACCGTTGCGATGGCGGTAGTTGACGACTTCGCACACCCAGATGCGTCCCAGATGATCGATGTCGATGCTCGTCGGGTTGAGCATTGCAGGCTTGCTAGCTTCACTGGCAAAGAGTGTCGCTTCCAGACCATCGGCGATATCAAGTCCCTTGATGGCATCGTCTGGCTCGCGACTGCCCGCTCCCTGCGGAGCCGCCGCTGCCGTAGCTACAAGAACCTTCGGATCTGGCTTGCTCGTGAAGACCAGGAACTGCACCGTCGAGCCGCAGCCTTGATTCACTCCAGCATCGTCCAAAGCCGCCTTGGCCGTGAACTTGGTGTAACCCTCGGGCAAAGCGAACTCGATGATCGAATTTGCATGCGTGCCGATGCCGGAATCAAACTTCTTGCCCTCAACAGACAACGCGTTGCCCGCGCAGTTGGCATTGAGCTTCACCTCGCCGAAGCCAGCCGACGCAGCTTTCCATTTCACGTCCGTGAGCTTCAACTCGCCCTTGGGGCCGCTGAGTTTCGGATCCAGCCAGTCTGCCCAGTCACACCCGAAGCTGTCGCCACCGTCCGTTGCTACGAGCCACAGTCCTTTGGCATTGGTGACGTCCACTTCCACATCAACCGCGTGACCCTTGGTGTCTCGCGTGACGACCTTTGTTTCAAACGCCGCGCCACTCTTGCTGGTTGCCTTTTGAGCTTCAGCAGACGAACCATGCAGTGCAGCACCCACCAAAACAGGAACCGCAAGCCAAGCACCAATTTGCCACAGACGCTTCATCGAACTGGTCTCCGTGAGATGCGGGGGAAATCGATCTACTTCGTATCCGAGTTCCCGCATGTTAGCCGGTGGGTGCCAAGGGTCGAGGAACGCCGCCGCTCCGGCTGAGTCGCACAGGAACTGCGGGAAGATCACGCAATCGCGAATTGCGGTTTCTGCTGGCAGGGGTTTCTGGTGATACTTAGATTCGCACGATGTTTTCACGGATGCGTCGAGGACCTCGGCCCCGACGGATTCCAGCAGGGAACATCAATAGCGAGCGTGCCATGCCCCAGAGTCAATCTCGTCCGTTGCCTGTTCTGGCCATCGTCAGTCTCCTTTTCGCCGGGGCTGGGCTCTTGAGTTTCCTAGATCCGGCAGTGATCTCTGTGGCTGCCGTCGCCTGGCTGTTGAGCGTTGCGGCACTTCGCTCCATTCGCCGCCGCGAACTCAGTGGACCCCGCTGTGCTCTGGGGGCATTGGTGCTCGCAAGCGTCTCGCTGCTGGGTTCTCCTGTCTGGTGGTATGCCGCCTACAGTGCGGAATCGACGCCCAATGCTCGTAGGCTGGATTTTGCTGAGGTCACCAGACTCAATGCCAACTTGGAACCGTTCGACGGCCAAGAGGTGTGTTTGAAAGGCTATGCATTTCCCGACGGCCAAATGACGGTGACGCAGTTTGTGTTCACGGTGGACCGAGATAAAAAAAAGCTCAAGACGATGGTGCTCGTCAGACTCAAGCTTGGTGAAGCATGGAAGTTTGACGAGCGTCCGCTGGCAGTTTCAGGGCGAGTAGAGATGACTCGCGGTGCTGAGGATCCCGCTGCAATGCCGCGATTCTCGATCGTTGACGCGGTCGTGCGGCCCGCGCGGACTCGCTTTCAACTGGCGCCACCAGCCCGCTGGAACGGTTGCTGATGGAAGCCCGTAGGTTCGCGGAGCAAGTGCGATATTCAGCCGATGTCGACGAAAATCTGCAGCCGATGGGTGCGACGCATTCTATGTGAGCGTTCGTCAGTTGCGGATCGACGTGGCAACCTCACACTGTGTGGCGCGTGCTCGACATCGCGATTCCACCGAGGACTTTATTCATGGCACAGCAACTCCGCGCCGGCATGGTCGGCATGGGTATGATCTTTGACGAGACCTATCGGCCGTTCTTTGAGAAAGCGAAGACGGCCGGCGTTTATGACCGCGGGTTCGGCGACATTGACGTGCAGCTTGCGGGAGTGGCCACCAAAACCGGCAAGCGTGCCGAGGTCTACGCTCAATCGGCCGGAGATCGCATTCATCGGTTCCAGAATTTTGTTGGAGATCAGGCAGCGGATCAGCTCGCTCAATCCGGTGTGCACTTCGGGTGTGTCGCGACACCTGATGATCGTCACTTCGCATCATCGAAGTCGTTGCTGGAAGCGGGAGCCCATCTGATCGTCGAAAAGCCCTCGGTGCTGACGATGCAGGAACTGGATCAACTCGTAGCACTCGCGGATCGCAAGGGGTTGCTGGCGAAGGTCGTCTATCACAAGCTGCTGGACCCCGATCACAAGAAACTCCGCACGCTGGTGCATGACAGCGTGTTGAAGCACGTCAACAACGGCTACTGCTCGCTGCTGGAACCGAAGCAGATTTCAGGAGCACAGTTTTCGGAATGGATCACCGGCCGCAATCCGGGCACCTACGTCGCGGTGCACTATATCAAGCTGATCGATTTCACGTTCGGTGGCAGACTGAAGACCGTGATGGCATCTGGCCAGCGTGGGATTGTGGGGCCCAAAGATGGACCGACCTGGGACAGCACGCAGATGCGCATGGTCTATGAATACGACGACGGCCGCGAAGCCGCGTTCGACATCCATACGTCGTGGGTTACTCCGGATAACTTCCCCGGCTACGTCGAACAGGAAGTGCAGTTCCGCTTCGATAACGGAGTCTGGAATGGACATTCGCGGAAACGCGGCATTGAACTGACCGTGGAAGGGCTGACTCCGACCAAACTCAAGACGACCATCAACACTCACTACAACGGCACGTTCGTGGAACCGTGGGGCGAGCGGTCTCAACGCGGCTACGGGATTGAAGTCATCGAACGTTTCGTCCGCGAAGTATCGTTCGTTGAGTTCGCTGGCAGTCCCTCTACTCGAGCTGACCGGCTCGCGCAGATGCGTAAGTTGTCATACAACGACCTGGCCGCGGATCGGCAAGTTGTCGCCGCAGTGCAAGCGTTGGAAGCGATCCTCGAACGAGCGGCCAAGGGACAACCCGATTGCGTGGTTCGCGTCAACGATCCGCGCGGTGGCCTCGTGTTGTGCCCGCCGGGTTCGAGCGAGTGCGAAGTTCTGTACGCCCCGCGCGTCTCGTAGTCCGCAACTCGGGAGGATGATCGACCATGCGTGTGCGGATTCTCTGGAGTTGCCTGGCGCTGCTGATGTGTTGGCTGGGAACGGCCACTGCTGCGGAACGCGCCGCGCGACCGAACATCGTCCTGATCTTTACGGACGATCAAGGCTACGGAGATATCGGCTGCTTCGGAGCGACCGATATCAAGACTCCGCAGATCGATCGGCTCGCACGCGAAGGCATGCGGTTTACAGACTTTATGTCAGTCAGGCGGTCTGCACAGCATCGCGTGCCGCACTGATGACCGGCTGCTACGCGAATCGAGTCGGCCTGCATGGCGCGCTGAATCACCAGAGCAACGTCGGCATTCATCCCGACGAAGTGCTACTGCCCGAACTGTGTCGTTCGCGCGGTTATGCAACGGCCATCTTCGGCAAGTGGCACTTGGGACATCGGCCTCAGTTCCTGCCTCTGCAGAACGGCTTTCAGCAGTTTCTGGGGCTGCCGTACTCGAACGACAACGGCCGCAAGCACCCTGTCGTGAGGGACATCCCGCCGTTGCCGTTGATTGATGGCAACAAGATCGTTGCGGAGGAACCCGACCAGTCGACGTTCACTCGACGGTTCACAACGCGAGCCACGGCCTTCATCGAACAGCATCATGATGAACCCTTCTTTCTCTACGTGCCACACGTCATGCCGCATGTGCCGATCTTCGCGGCAGAGACCTACAAAGGTCGTTCGGAGCGCGGTCTGTATGGAGACGTAGTCGAAGAGTTGGACTGGTCCGTGGGTGAGATTCTCAACACGTTGGACCGGTTGAAACTCGCAGAAAACACACTCGTCATCTTCGCGACCGACAACGGGCCGTTCCTCTCATACGGGGCTCATGCGGGTTCGGCAGGCAAGCTGCGCGAAGGCAAACTGACGACGTTTGAAGGCGGCATGCGAGTCCCCTGCCTCATGCGCTGGCCCGGCCAGATTCCCGCCGGAACAACTTGTAAAGAGGTCGCCGCGACGATCGATTTCGTTCCGACGATCGCGAAGCTGATCGGGGCAACCTTGCCGACGCACCGCATTGATGGCCTCGATATCTGGCCGCTGCTGTCAGGACAGGCAGGTGCGAAATCCCCACACGAGGCGTACTACTTCTACGCCGCCGAGGAACTGCAGGCCGTGCGCAGCGGAGACTGGAAGCTGCACTTCGCTCACGAATACTTGACGGTCGATGGCCCGCCGGGACTGGACGGCAAGCCCGCGAACTTCGCCAACATGAAGCCGCAGTCCATGCAGAAGTCGGGCCTCGCGGGCATCGCCAGCCGCCACGGTTATCGAGTCGCGAACATTGAAGAGTCGCTCTTCAATCTGCGAACCGATATCGGTGAATCCAAGAACGTGGCCGCAGAGCACCCGGAGATCGTGGTCCGCCTGAAGCACCTGGCCGAAGCCGCTCGAGCCGACTTGGGCGACACCCTGACAAAGCGCACCGGAACCGGCACTCGAGCGGTGGGGCGCGCTGAGTAACGGCGGAGTGGTGCCGCTCGGCGCAACAAAAAAGGCCGGCTTTCGAGAAGCCGGCCTTTGAGTGATTCTGTTGCGATCGTACTAAGCGAACTCGGGACGGCGGCGGTTGAGCTGGTCTTTAAGCCGCGTGACGATGCTCGAGTGCATCTGGCTGACGCGGGATTCGGACAGGCCGAGTGTCGCGCCGATTTCCTTCATCGTCAGTTCCTCGTAGTAGTAGAGGATGATGATGAGGCGTTCGTTGCGGTTGAGGCCCTTCGTCACCAGACGCATCACGTCGCGCTTCTGGATGCCGTTGGTCGGGTCTTCGCCGCGCTCGTCTTCGATGATGTCCACTTCGCGGACATCTTTGTAGCTGTCGGTCTCGTACCACTTCTTGTTGAGGCTCACGAGTCCGACCGCGCTGGATTCAGCTTTGATCTTCTCGTATTCCTCGAGCGGCACGCCGAACTCGTTGGCCATTTCAGCGTCCGTTGGCGGACGGCCGAAGCGGGCTTCAAGTCGCTTGCGATTGGCTTCGTGCTTGGTCGCCTTGCTGCGGACGAGACGGGGAACCCAGTCCATCGTACGCAGTTCGTCGAGCATCGCACCGCGGATACGCGGCACGCAATAGGTTTCGAACTTTACTCCGCGTTCCATGTCGAACGCTTCGATGGCGTCCATCAGGCCGAACACGCCCGCGGAGATAAGGTCGTTCAGGTCGACTCCGTCAGGAAGTTTTTGCCACACACGCTCGGCATTGTACTTCACTAATGGCAGATAACGCTCAATGAGGAGATTTCTCAGTCGTTGATCAGCCGGGTCGGCTTTGAAGTCTTTCCAAACTTCAGCCAAAGCTTCATCACTGAGCTTTGTTGCCATGAAACCCTCCGTGGTTTTCGTCATAGGCTCGGGTGCTCACCAAGATCCACGCTGAGATCTCTAAATCGGTTGAGCGTCCCTGTTGGAATCGAGAATGGCTTGTCGTACGTCGTTGAGGACTGGAGCGGCTTCCTGTCGCACCAGATCTTCAACCAGCCTGCGAGCCAAGTCACCGACTACCAGGCCAATTGGCCAGACGCAGAAGGCAACCCAAACAGCTCGGTAGGCAGTGCCATGAAAGTCAGCGCCGTCGAGCACGCCACGCAATGCGATGGTCGCAAACGCGATGTGAGCTAAACGACATCCAACGCTCATAGCCACAAGAAATGCCTCGCACTTGAAGGTGCTCTTTTTCAGAGTCTCAGCCTCAAGGTGATCGGCGATTCGGCGGCCCGAGAATCAATCAATCTGGAAAAGTTCGCGTAATCGTCAAAGCTTAACAGGTGGGAAGGAAAGAGGGGTTAACGAGGAGAGAGAGGGGGAAGGGAGTCGCTAGCAGGCAGAGTCGCTGCTCACGACCGAAGCGAATTGTGAAGGGACAGAAAGGTTAGCCAAGGCTCACGAATCTTGGATAGGGCGCTTTCTGCAACCTCGTAATTCACTGCTTGAAGACCGCCATCTGCGGCAGAGAGCTAATTCTGGACATTTTACACAACCAATGTTGTGAAAAAGATCTCCGAGTCTATGATCGCTACCGAAGGCTGTTTCCTCGTCGAATTAATGTGTTGGACATCATGCGGACGGCAATTGATCGCAGCGACCAGGCGTTCCTGGAAGAATTGCACCGCCTGTGCGGCGGGACGATTCAGGACATCTGCGCGTCGGTCGGCGTCACCGCGACGGCGGTCAGGCAACGCCTTAACCGCTTAGAGGGTTTGGGTTTAGTCGTTCGAGAAGTGGTTCGGGCGGGGCGCGGCCGACCTCATCATGTTTACCGGGTCAGCGATGCTGGCTTCCGTCAGTTGGGCGAGAACTACCGCGATCTGGCTCTAGTCCTGTGGCGAGCCGTTCACGAAATCGAAGATCCGGCCGTGCGAGCCAGCGTGCTGGCGAAGGTTCAGGATGGATTTGTGGGGAGATTTGGGCGAGTTGCGACTTCTGGCCCGTTGAGTGATCGCGTCCGGCAGTTGCAGGAAGCCTTGAGCGATCATGGCTTCAATGTCGAGGTTGGCGCGGGAGAAGCGTCGGAGTTGACCATTCTGCGTGAACGCAGTTGTCCGTACTCCGATCTGGCATCTACAGATCCGTCGATCTGCGAGATGGAGCAAGGAGTGTTCAGCCGCATTCTGAACGCTCAGGTCTCGCTGACTCAGCGTTGCATTGATGGACACGGATGTTGCGAGTTCCGCGTGGAAGAAGGGGCAAACTGACAAGCGTTGGCTGATGTCATCCACATTCTGAGTGCGGAGACTCGTCCGGTCGCTTCTGTCTGAGAGTGGCTGACAATAAAGTTCACTGCGTGCGATCTGGGCGTCGTAATTAAGCAGTCTTCAGATTTAGGTAACACTGAGATGAGCTGGATTGAAGGACGGTTTGAAGAAGGTGTCGTGCTGTCGACTCTCGAACAGGCCATGAACTGGGCCAAAGAATCGAGCATTTGGCCGATGACGTTCGGTCTGGCCTGCTGCGCGATCGAGATGATGGCAACGGGAGCCAGTCGCTACGACTTGGACCGCTTCGGTGCCGGTGCGTTCCGCGCCAGCCCGCGTCAGGCGGACCTAATGATTGTCGCCGGTACGGTGAGCTTCAAGATGGCGTCCCGTGTCCGTCGTCTCTACGAGCAGATGCCCGATCCGAAGTACGTGATCGCGATGGGTGCCTGCACGGTCGGTGGCGGCCCGTACTTCAAGTGGGGCTATCACGTCGTGAAGGGCGTCGATCTGGTTGTCCCGGTCGACGTCTATGTGCCGGGCTGCCCGCCGCGTCCGGAAGCGCTCCTCGAAGGCATAATGCGTATTCAAGACAAGATTCGGGCGCGTCGACTGGCAAAGGGTGCCATCGAAACGACCCCGGTCCCGCATCACAGCGGTTGTGTTGCGATTCCGGAAGTTCCGGAAGTTGTTTGATTCAGTCGCATCGGTGTAGCAGCCGGTGAGTGTGCTCGATCGGTTTCGGTCGATGCCGGTGTGACTTTCCAGCAGCGTTTGGCGGCAAGGCGGCCGTCGAAAAGCTGTCGCAGCAGGCTCGGATGTCCGAGCCTTGATTCAGGATAATGACTAGTAGCGTTCTTAAGATCTCTGATTTACGAGTTTCCGTTGACGACAAACCGATTCTTCGGGGCGTCGATCTGGAGATTCGACAAGGTGAAAGTCACGCGCTGATGGGGCCGAACGGCTCCGGCAAAAGCACCCTGGCCTATGCATTGGCCGGGCATCCCAAGTACGAGATTACTGGCGGCTCGATCGAGGTCGACGGCCAATCTCTGAATGAACTGGATGCTTGTGCTCGCGCTCGCCTGGGCATGTTTCTGGCGTTTCAGTATCCAGTCACAATTCCCGGCGTGCGCGTCGCGGACTTCCTGCGACATGCCGTCACCAACATGCGAAACCCAGATCGCAAAGAAGGTGAAGGCCTGATGCCGATGCGCGAATTCCGCACGGAATTGCGTTCGCAGATGGACGCCTTGGGCGTCGATGCCGAATTCGCTCGCCGATACTTGAACGATGGCTTCTCCGGCGGTGAAAAGAAACGCATGGAGATCATTCAGCTCGCGATGCTGAAGCCAAAGTTTGCCATCCTGGACGAGACCGATTCCGGCCTGGACAGCGACGCAGTGCGCGTCGTCAGCGAAGGTATCAACAAGCTGTCCGGTCCGCAGATGGGCGTGTTGATTATCACTCACCACGAACGCCTGCTGGAATTCAATCGACCTCAATTCACACACGTGATGCTGGCCGGAAAAATCGTCGAAACGGGCGATGCCGGGCTGGCGCATGAACTGCACGCTCACGGTTACGCGGGCGTTCGAGAACGACATCCAGTCGAAGCTGCGGAAGAAAAAGACATTGTGCCCGTCGCAGCGGGAGTCTGATACACACATCCGAGTAGCGAATTCGTTATATGCAGTCTGCCGGAACGTACGAATCATGTTCGTGCGACTTGATACCGGCGATTAGAAGGTTGCGATTATGTCGACGGAAACTCCTCTCAAAGCCGATCCGGATATTGGTGAATACCAATATGGATTTCACGACTCGACCGATTTCTATTCGTTCAAAAGCCGCAAGGGCCTCGACGAAGAAATCGTGCGACAGATTTCCGCGCTCAAAAAGGAGCCGGAATGGATGTTGGACTTCCGGCTGAAGTCGCTGGAGATTTTCTTCTCCCGACCCATGCCGAAGTGGGGCAGCAATCTCGACACCATCGACTTCCAGAACATCTTCTACTACATGCGCGCGTCCGATCGGCAAGAGACCAGTTGGGACGATGTGCCTGAGGAAGTTCGCCGCACCTACGATCGTCTGGGTATTCCCGAAGCGGAAAAGAAGTATCTCTCGGGCGTGAAGGCTCAGTATGAGTCTGAAGTCGTTTACGGCAGCTTAAAGGAAGAACTGTCCGAGCAGGGCGTGATCTTCACAGATACCGACTCGGCGTTGCGTGAGCATCCAGAGCTGTTCCGCGAGTACTTCGGCACGATCATTCCGCCGTCCGACAATAAGTTCGCGGCTTTGAACTCTGCGGTCTGGTCAGGTGGCTCATTCATCTACGTTCCGCCGGGCGTGCATATTGAATTCCCGTTGCAGGCTTACTTCCGGATCAACTCCCAGAACATGGGACAGTTTGAGCGCACGTTGATCATCGTCGATGAAGGCGCGTCGGCTCACTATGTCGAAGGCTGCACGGCTCCGACGTATAGCTCGGAAAGTCTGCACTCGGCGGTGGTGGAAATCCTCGTCAAGAAGCGCGGCCGCTTTCGCTATACCACGATCCAGAACTGGGCGAACAACGTCTACAACCTCGTGACCAAACGCGCGATGGCTTACGGCGATTCGCTGATGGAATGGGTCGACGGTAACCTCGGCTCGAGGATCACCATGAAGTATCCGGCCATCTATCTGATGGAGCCGGGTGCTCGCGGCGAGACGCTGTCGATCGCGTTTGCGAACAAGGGACAGCATCAGGACGCCGGCGCCAAGATGGTGCACTGTGCTCCGAATACGTCCAGTCGCGTTATCTCGAAGAGTATCAGCAAGGGCGGCGGACGCGCGAGTTATCGCGGTCTGGTCAAAGTTCAAAAGGGTGCGACCAACTGCAAGTCGAACGTCGTGTGCGACGCATTGATTCTGGATCCAGCCAGCCGCAGTGATACTTACCCATATATTGAAGTTGAAGAAGATCACACCACGATCGAGCACGAGGCCAGTGTTTCCAAGATCGCGGAAGAGCAACTCTTCTACCTGATGAGCCGCGGGCTCAGTGAAGAAGAAGCAGCAGCGATTATCGTAACGGGCTTCATCGAGCCACTCGTCAAAGAGTTGCCGATGGAATACGCAGTCGAAATGAATCGGCTGATTGAACTCCAGATGGAAGGCAGCGTGGGCTAACGCCGCGCAGCTTATACCATCATCTTCGTGTCAGAGATTTGCGGCAGTTATGTATATTACCGAGTCCGCTATTCGCGAAATCGAGCAGCGATACGGGGCGCCGCAATGTTTGTCGCGAATAGTCCAAATGAATGAGCAGCAGTTGTCACTCGTCAAACGAGGACAACGAAACGGTCGACGTCACGACGTGACATTGTTCATTGTGCGTGATGACTCGGTCGCTCTGGTTCGCAAGCCCGGATATTCGCCGGGAGCGTATCGGGCGCCGTCGGGCGGAGTGGAATTAGGTGAGTCGTTCGAGGCGGGAGCGTTGCGTGAGGCTCGGGAGGAAACCGGCCTTGAGATCCGCCTGGAACGTTATCTGATCCGCTGCGAAGTGGATTTTTGCGGTGCCGGGGAGTCGATTCCCTGGGTCAGCCATGTGATGCTGGCGTCGTCGGATACAGTATCAATCGCTCCGATTGATACTCATGAAATTGAAGAGGCCCGCTGGGCTACGTTTCAAGAAGTCGCAGGACCTATTCGGTCGGCATTGCTGTCGAGCGGTTCACCCGGATTGAAGTATCGAGCGGAACTGGACGGGATGGCTTTGCAATTGGTGCAGGAACGGTTGAACGCCGTCGGCACCTCCGGGAAACAGATATGACAACAGCAGTCGCGAAACCTACCACCGGATTCTCTGCCACCGCGTTTCAGGAGTTCCTTGAATCACGCGTCGAGCCCACGTGGCTTACAGCTCAGCGGCGGCAGGCGTTTGACGCCTATCGCGAGAAGCTCAGCAGCGGGTTGGATCCGGAAGAGTGGAAACGCGTCGAACTGCGCACGTTCCGACCGGACCAGTTTCAGGTGAAACGCGAAGGTGCCGTGTCCGGCATGGGCACGCTGATGCAGGACCGAGCTGAGTTCGCGGGCGCAGTCGTGCATGTGGACGGTCAGTGTCAGCGACAAAACCTGTCTGCGGAACTGGCGGCCAAGGGAGTGCTGTTCGGCGATCTGAATACCATCGCCCGCGATCACGGTGAGGTCATTCAGGCACACCTGAGCACACGCGGCGTGCCGACTGATCGAGATCGTTTTACCGCGTGGCATTCGGCGTTCTGCACTGGCGGAACGGTGCTCTATGTCCCGCGCGGTGTTGTTATTGAGCAGCCGCTTTACAGCCTGATCGCGTTGTCTCAAGACGGTGCGGCCGACTTCAGCCATACGCTCGTGATTCTGGAAGACGGTGCCGAAGCGACGCTGCTGGAAGAAACGGCATCCGCGAATCCTGATATCTCCGGCCTGCACGTCGGAGCGGTGGAATTGCTGCTCGGTTCGGGCGCTCGCCTGCGTTACGCGCAGTTGCAGAACTGGAACTCCAAGACCTGGCACTTCGCCCATCAGGCTGGCCGAGTCGCTGGCAATGGCTCGCTGCAGTGGACGGTGGGCGGCATCGGGGCCAAGCTGGCTCACATTCATCAGACGGTCGACCTGGATGGCCGTGGCGCGGAAGCTCAGGTCAACGGCGTGACCTTCGCGACCGATAAGCAAGTCCTCAGCTACTACACGCAACAGACGCACAACGCCCCCGACACGCGTTCGGATCTGCTCTATAAAGACGTGTTGCGGGACAAATCACGCGTCATCTGGCGCGGGATGATTCGAGTTGAACCGCAAGCTCAACGCACTGACGGCTATCAGCGCAACGACTCGTTGCTGCTGTCGAATACCGCTCGCTGCGACGCGATTCCGGGGCTCGAGATCGAAGCGGACGACGTTCGCTGCACGCACGGAGCAACAGCCGGCCGCGTGGACGTCGATCAGGTCTTCTACGCGATGTGCCGAGGTGTCAGCGAACGCGAAGCGATGCACATGATCGTGCAGGGCTTCCTGCAGATTGTGACTGATCGCATCCCGGTCGAGCTGGTACGCGAAGTTCTGGACAAGGCCATCGAACGCAAGCTTGGTATCGGCGAGTAAGCAGCCATTCGGTTCACGCTGATAGAGTCGGTTCGCCAGCAGGCTCGGTGAAATTTTCGCCATCGGGAGTCTCGCGATGGCGCGCCGCTGCTGGCATGATGGTTTGTTGGCTAGTTGGCTGAGGCTGGCATCGCCCCTCACCCCCAGCCCCTCTCCCCGAAGGGGCGAGGGGAGCGAGTTAATGTTGTGGGGTAGTGCTGATCAGGAGCCTGGACTTCCCGCTGCGAGCGGTCTGCCGAGGAGAAGGACACATGATTCGAACGTTGCGAACCGGGTTTGGGATCTCCCTGAGCGTGATGGCTTTGTGCACGGTCTGCGGTTGCGGCTCATCGAAGCCTGAGCCTGCGAAAACGCCGGTTCAGCAAGCGGAGAAGAAGACAGACTCGGAACCGAGCCAGCCAGACGCCGCCAAGCCTGCTGAGAAAGTCGAAGGGACGGCGAAGAGTGAAACTCCGCCCGCGACAGACTCCGCCAAGCCAGAGGCCAAGAACAGCAATGAGCCCAAGCCGACGAAGCTGTCACCGGATTTGCTGGCCAGCGACAAGATCATCCCGCTGAACAAGCAGGGCACGATTCTGGCCGATACCGCCAACAAGCGGATTCTGCTGAAGACGACTGTCGCCCTGACGAACGGTCCGCTGGAGATGCTGCTCTGTCGTAAGCAGACCAAAGAGCACGAGTCGATTCTGACGTTCGACGGCGAGGCGTACATGATACACGCCACGTTGGTCGCCTGGGGGCATGAAAAGGGAACCCCTGCCAAGTACGACCCGGAGACCGAAAAATTCCGGACGGCCACCGGTCCGAAGATCGGTGTCTTCGTGAACTGGACCGATGAAAACGGCAAGACGCAGCGCAAGCCGGCTCAGTTCTGGATCAGGCGTTCGATTCAGCGGTACTTCGGCGACAAGATGGAAAAGTTGCCCGACGATCTGACGCTGCCGGAAGACTTCAACCTGCGCTATGACCCCGTCAACAAGTACATGCACTGGTTCGGCCCGATGACCGACACGCAGCGCGATGAACTGCTGGCGATGAGCAAGGATGAGGGTTATCAGAAGCTTATCAAGCAGATTCACGAGGTGAGCCAGCCGCGCCAGATGGAGGCCGACTGGGTCTTCGTGGGCAGCTTTGAATCCGACGAAGGCGAAGGGAAACGCTATCAGGCTGAAGGCGGTTATGTGATCTGCGTCGCCAACTTCCCGATGGCGCTGCTCGATCTGTCGACAGAAAGCTCGTCGGTTGGCAACGAGAATCTGGTCTACGAAGCGTGGACCGAACGGCTGCCGCCGCGCTATTCCGAGGTACTCGTCGAATTGATTCCTCAGAAGGCCGAGCCGAAGGGCGCCAAGCCGGAAGGCAAGGACGCGGCGGAGAAGGAGCCCAAGGCGGAAGCCAAGGATTCCAAAGAGTCAAAAGACAAGGAACCTGCCGAGTCGAAATAAGCGGCGAAACTGGAATGCGGTGGCTCAGGTAGATGACTCGCTCTGGTGCAGAATTGCGGCACCGCTGGCGGGTCATCTACGGGAGTCACTCATGCTTCGGAACATTGGCGGACGGTCTGGGCTGGCTGGTTTGGTACTGGCCGGATTGGTGACTCTCAGTCAGTCGCTGCAGGCTGCGGAACCGCGACCACTGGCTGAACAGATGCCGGAAGGTTCGGTGATTTTCGCCGAGCTGTCGGGGCTCAACCCGGTGATCGACCGCGTTCAGAATTCCACGCGGCTGCAGGATTATCTCGCCTCTGACCTATACTCGCTGCTCAGCAAGCAGCCCGACGTGCAGAAGGCGCTGGCTGGCCAGAAGATGGCCGAGGCCCAAGCGGGCATGGACATGTGGACGCTCAGCCGTACGCTGCTGGGTGGTCGCGTCGCAGTGGGCTTGTACCCGCACGAAGGTCGCAAGCAACCCGATTCCGTGCTGATCCTGGAATCGCCCCAGCCGGAGAAGTTCCAGCAGCTGCGCGAGAAACTGGAACCCCTGCTGGTGTTCGCGGGCGACAAGGTTCGCCGCTCGGACGTAGCGGGCGTGGAGATGCTGGACCTCGACGGCAAAGGCTTCGCGGCCAACGGCAAGGACTGGCTGGTTGTCGGTTCGGATCGCGCGCTCGTTGAGAACACGCTCAAACTGCGAAACGGCACCGAGGGTAAGACGGTTGCTACTCAGAGTTACTATCAGCAGGCGATGGCGTCACTGGGCGACGGTCATGTGCTGCGAGCCGCTTTCGATTCTGCGGCGCTTGGAAAAGCCGTGGCGAAGGAACGGCTGGCTCCCGAAAAATCGAACAATGTGCTGGCCTCGCTGCTGTTGCAGGGCGTTACCGAACTCTTCGCGACGACACCGTCAGCCGGCATTGGCATTCAGATCACGGAGTCTCAGTTCGCATTGAATATTGTCAGTGCGAAGTCGCCGACTCAGCTTGATGGCCGCTTCAACGTCTTCTTCGGCTCGCTGGCCAACGTGCCGAATCTGCCGGGGCTCATCTTCGGCGCGTCGATCTCACGGCAGTATGCCGACTGGTACAACGCCCGCGACAAGTTCATCGAAGAACGCCTGCTGCCTGAGTTCGACAAGTTCGAAGCTGGCTTAGGCAACCTGCTGCCGAATCGCGATTTCGGCGGCGACGTGCTGCCGCTGTTCGGTCCGACGATCAGCTTTGTCGTCGCGCCGCAGGACCTGTCGCACCTCGACGGCAAGCCAGGCGTCGTGCTGCCGGGCTTCGCGATCATCACGGATCTCAAGAAGCCGGAAGAAGGCGAAGCCGTCGCGCAGTTGTTCTTCCAGACCATTGCGTCCATCGCCAACTTGAATGCCGGTCAGGAAGGACGTCAGCCGTGGTTGCTGACCAGCGAGGTCTACAACAAGACGACCGTGCAGACCGCGAAGTATCTGCAGAAGCCGAAGGGCGAAGCTCTGCCCGTGATCTTCAACTTCCGCCCGGCGGCTGCTCGAGTCGGTAACAAGTACGTGCTGAGTTCCTCGCTGGACCTCGCCAAGAAGTTGATCGACAACCTGGAGCAGCCACAGCCGCGAGCTGCCGAATCGCGTGATCTGCTGCTGGAAGTTCACGGTGCCGCAGTGGCGGACGCCTTGGCGGTCAACAATGACCATCTCGTGGCACAAGGCATTCGGGAGGGCAAGACGGCAGAACGCGCCCGCGCGGACGTTGAGTTCTTCCTGATGGCGTTGCGATACATCGACTCCGTACGCCTGACGTCTCAACCGACCAAGGGCGGCTATTCGATCCGCTTTGAGAGCAACCTCAAGTAAGCTCGCTCGAGTCGAGTAACGGGATTCGGTACCTCCGCAGGGTGTCCTGAAACTACTATCGCGGAGTTGCCATCCTTTTCAGAACGGAGTCGCCGTGAGTCAGCCCGAAGCCCAGCATCCCGTTTTCAATGGATCTTCTGAAGCAGCCGGGCCGGCTGTGTGTCAGTCCCGTCCGGCATGCCCGGTTTGTGGCGGACCGTTGTTCGAAATCCGTCACAAGCTGCAATGCAACCAGTGCCACACCATCTGCGAGACGTGCTGTGAGGGCGGTCGCGGCTAGGAGTCGATCCACGTTGCAGTGCCGCGAACACGCTGGAGATCAATGGTCGTCTTTCGCTGTGCGAATGAACGTCCCCAGTGGGCAGTTTGGGTGAGCCGCAACGCGCTAGCGGCGGGTGATTGGTGCGGCGAGAACGGACAAGACCAGAACCGGCGGCTAGCGCCCTGCCGCTCAGGATTTTCGGTGATCCGCCTAAGAAACCTTAACGGCAACTCGCCCGGCACGTGCGGAAAAATGTGCCTCGATAGACCGCCGCCTGCTGGGAAGGAGGGCAGGGGAGACTGGCAAACCCCTCGGGCAAAGTTTGTTACCAGTGTTGATCTCACACCTGCCCCTCTTCCTCAGCAGGCCCAGCGGCCTACCGAGGCACTCGCCAGATAGAACCCTTGCCGGTTCTAAATCTCCCGCGGAAATTCAGCATTCTCACGCAGTTACGTTAGATGACTCAGACTACCAACTATTTGTTCAATAGTCCGGTCAGGCTGTTAATTGGGGCTGCTTGACGCACCTGTCGCCACCCTTATACTCGCAGCGCTTCCGGGTCAGATCCGGACAAATTCGCCTAAAACTCTCCCGAATAACGACTTGCGTGCGTAGTGAGCGATTCGACGGAACTGCCTTGCCCGGTTCCAAAGCGTTCAGTCCGGCCGGTCGAGGAGCCTTCTTGCATGAGTACGCAACAACCGGTCGGACATCAAGATGATGTACCGCTCATCCAGATCTGGGTGACGCGATTCTGTGACGCGGTTTTGGAAAACCTGAAGTTCGTGGTGCTGCTGGTTGTGGTCGTGGCGGGTGTTTACGGTGCTTACTCGATCATGCAGAGTCGATCGTACGAAAGCGCCGCGACTGCCTGGAGCAAGTTTGGCAACGCTCAAAGTGCCGCAGACTACGGTGAAGTCGCCAAGGAGTTCAGCGGAAGCGAGGTCGGTTTGTGGGCTCGCGTGGCCGAAGGTGAAGCCGAACTGAGCGACGGTATCCGCTTGCAGTTCACGGACCGCAAGTCCGCCGAAGCTGAACTCAAGAAGGCTGGCGAAGCGTTTGATACCGTCATCAAGAGCGGCTCAGCTCCAGCAGTGGCGCTGGAACGAGCTTATCTCGGCAAGGCTCGCTACCTCGAAGCCACTTCGGACGGCACGCTCGACGACGCTCTCGAAGCCTACAAGTCGTTCACTCAGAAGTATCCGAATTCCATCTACAAGGACATCATCGAGGCGCGCGTTAAGGAACTGTCCAAGCCCGAATCGAAGGACTTCTACGCGTGGTTCTCGAAGCTGAATCCGAAGCCGGAAGATCGTCGTAATCCGCGTGACGGTCTGCCTTCAGGCCATCCAGATATCAACGCGCCGATCACGTTGCCGCAGATTCCGGAAGAACTCTATCCGGCCAACTGGAGCGAGCTGCAGGAAGGCGCTGACGAGACCAAGCAGCCCGCAGCGTCCACTGACAAACCAGCTACTGACAAACCGGCCGATGCGAAGCCAACCGCCGAGAAGCCGGCTGACGCCAAGCCCGAAGGCACCGACGCCAAGAAGCCGGAAGAGAAAAAGGCTGAAGACAAGAAGCCCGACGACACCAAGGCTGAGGACAAGCCTGCCGACGAGAAGAAGCCGGACGCAGCCAAAACGGACGCTCCGGCGAAGTAACAATGACCGAACCGCCCGCTGCCGAATTGCCAGACTCTGAACTGCCTCCTCTCGAACCGTCGTCTGCTGAGCCGATCTCTCTCGTGGTTGAAGCCCGAGCACACGGCTGGCGCGTCGATCATTATCTCACGCGGCTGTATCCCAACTACAGTCGCGCTGCCTTTCAGAAGGCGATCGATGCGGAAACGATTCTGCTCAACGGCTTGCCGGTTAAGAGTGGTCGTCGGCTGCGCGTGAACGACGCGCTCAGCGTGCGTCTGCCCGAGCTGCCTGATGAAACGATTCCGCCGGAAGATATTCCGCTCGACGTGCTCTATGAGGACGAGTGGATTGCGGTCATCAACAAGGCTGCGGACATCATTGTGCACCCTGGCAAGGGGAACTATCGCGGCACGCTGGCCGGTGCGTTGCAGTTCCATTTCGACCGCCTGAGCGACGTCGCGGGCAAGTTCCGTCCCGGCATTGTGCATCGGCTGGATCGTGATACCACCGGTGTGATGGTCGTCGCCAAAGACAACCAGTGTCACGGCAAACTGAGTGCCCAGTTCGAAGACCGCTCGGTACGCAAAGAGTACCTCGGGATCGTCTGGGGTCAGGTGCAGTTCGATTCGGACTTCATCGAGACGCACCTGCGAGTCTCTCAGCGCAACCGCGAGCGTATGCAGGTCTGCGAGCCGCAGGGGAACTCACGCGAGGCCGTGACGTTCTATGAAGTTCTGGAACGCTTTCCCCGAGCCACCCTGGTGCGGCTGCTGCCGCGCACGGGACGTACGCATCAGTTGCGTGTGCACTTCCAGCATCTCGGACACACGATGCTGGCGGACTCGCTCTACGGCAGCATCTGCCCGGTGACGGCGGGCATGATGGTCGACCGCGGCGCCAAGGCGCCGCCGGATCCCAACCTCCCGCTGATCAGTCGACAGGCCCTGCATGCCTATCGGCTGTCTTTTGCCCACCCGCAGAGTGGCAAGCAGATGCAGTTTGAAGCACCATTGCCGGAAGACATGCAACGGACTCTAAACTTCCTGCGCTCCCCTTACAGTTAAGGACCGATTCACCATGCGTCTGGCAAAGATCACCTTCAACGGCCAACAGCATCTGGCCGCTGTTAATGACTCTGAAGTGCAACTGCTCGATCTCAGCCAGGTCAATAACGTGCATCGGCTGGCGGACATTTTGCACTCGCCGGACCCGAGTGGGTTGGCTGGCTTTCTCATCGACCGCAAGGCCGATCCGGTGCCGCTGAATCAGGTCCGCTTTCATGCCCCGATCGACTCGCAGGAAGTCTGGGCCGCGGGCGTGACGTACAAACGCAGCCAGATCGCCCGCATGGAAGAGTCTGAAGCCGGAGCCAGTCACTACGACAAAGTCTATACCGCGCCGCGCCCCGAGATCTTCTTCAAGGGCAGCGCCAGTCGAGTCTCCGGACCCGGTCAGCCGGTCCGCGTGCGTTACGACAGCAACTGGTCCGTGCCCGAACCCGAGTTCACGCTGGTGATCTCGCCCCAACTAAAACTGGTCGGCTTCACGATCGGCAATGACATGTCCGCTCGCGACATCGAAGGCGAGAACCCGCTCTACCTGCCGCAGGCGAAGGTCTACAAGCAATGCTGCGGCATGGGTCCGAGCATCCTGCTGAATGACGGTTCGCTCGACCGCGTCGGCACCAAGATCAATCTGGTGATCGAGCGTAAGAACGAAGTCGCTTTCCGCGGCGAAACGAACCTCGGCCAGCTCGCTCGAACTCTGGAAGAACTCATCACGTGGCTGGGTAAAGAAAACGAATTCCCGCACGGAGCCATGCTGCTGACCGGCACGGGCATCGTCCCGCCAGACAATTTCACCTTGGAGAACGGCGACAGCGTCTCGATCAGCATTGCCGGTATCGGTGTGCTCACCAATCCCGTCGTGAAGGACTCGCCGGAGTAAGGTCGCTCAATGTCGCTGACCGCTCCGCGGTCAAAACGCATCTTCCAGACGCGGCCGCGACATCTGCGTTTACTTGCGTCCGTTGCCTCTGAATTCGCTGACTTTCTGATCTCGGAGCGGTCAGCGACGAGGAGCTTCAAAGAACTCTGTTTCGGCTGCAAGTACTTTATTCGCCTTTGCTTGCGCCTATTGTGCCTAGTTCAGTCGCCAAGTCCCATCCTGTCAAACTTTGCCGGTTGTGCGGATTTTGCCGAAGTTAGCGCCTGGGAAACGCCGATGAAACTGGTGGCCCGCGCTGGGAACGCACAAGGTAGGCGTGTCTCAGTTGATTCGCGGGTCGCCAAACACACAATCGTGCGGCGTGAGGCGATAATGGTGCGCAAGCTGACTCTGACCGTTTTCGGTGCGTTCGGTCTCTGTGGTGCGTTGACGGGGTGCCAGTCGACCGTAGGTGGTCAGACTCTGCCTTCCGCCTACTACCTGCGAGACGACGTGCAGTACTTCCCCGCCGGACCTGAGTTCAAACTCACGAATACGGTCCAGGCGATGGAGCAATACAAGCTCGATCAGGGCATTGGCCCGGCGGCCGCTCAGGGCGCTCCTGGCTTCGAATGATCTCATTCGGTCGTCGCGTCGACACCGCACAACGGGTTTATTCCCGTGTGTGCAGGCCACCGAGCAGACTGCTCTGGTTTCGGCACTTAATCGCGTGACGACCTCGCAAGATATCGTGCGCCCGCAGGCAGCTTGACTGCTTGCTGGTCGCCGGGGGGGACGACCCCTTCGTTGCTCTCGATCAGTCGAGTCGCGGCGAAGGGGTATCTCCGTTTATGCGTTTCTGCTGCACGCAAACGGTCCGACGTAACCCAGTGCTGGTGGCCTCAGCGATCAGGCGACGTACGGCGCTTCGACAGCTTCCAGCGGCTCGATGGGTTCGAGTTCCTCCACGTGAGAGGTCGGTTCCGGAACCTCCAGACGCCGATGGTCCAGGTCAGCCAGATGCAGGAACATGGCTTCCTGAATGTTCCGCCGGGCCTCGTCCAGCGTATCGCCCACAGCAACACAACCGGGCAGGTCTTCGACTCGAGCGCAGTAACCATCGTCCGTCTGATTGAAGATCACGAAGTACATCATGTGTTCCTTGAGCTTATTGGTGATCGCAGTAGGAGGTCTGTCCTACGGAAACAGCTTGCCAGCATGCGGGAAGCTGCACTCAAGGGTCGCAAGACTGATGCCAGAATGAGGGAGTGCGACGCGGGATTTCTCAGCTTGCAGCAATGCGCTGCGTGGCCGGCCGCGGCTCACATTGCCGCAAAGAGATCGCAATCTCGGAATTCGCCCGCGTTGGTCAGCCCTTCAATTCGCAGGCAACCGGCGTATGTTCTCGGCTGGTGCTCTTCAGAGACGGCACGGTGACGCCCAGCAGCTCGGCTTCGCCTTGAGGTTCCCAGATCGTTACGTCTGAGGTCGCGGGGATGAGCACGGTTTCACCGCGCTGGAAGCAGCGTTGATAACCCGTGCCGCGTTGCTTGAGGCAGACGGAGCCGGCCAGCACGGTCCAGACGGAAAGCTGATCGGACCAGGGCAGTTCAAACGCGGCGCGGCTGCCGAAACGTTCCAAATTAAAATACTCGCAATCGACGAGACGTTCAGAGCACGGCGAAGACTGATTCAACGCCCGCGAACGCCGACGCAGTGGATTGACCGGCCCCATGGACCAGTCAATCGCCGTCAGGGCTTCTTCGACATGCAGTTCGCGCGGACGACCATCCAGGCCGACGCGGTTCCAGTCGAACAGCCGCCAGGTGATGTCGCTCGTCTGCTGTACTTCCACCAGCAGCACGCCGTTCGCGATCGCATGCACGGTTCCCGGCTGCACCAGAATGCAGTCGCCGGGCTGCGGCACGAACGAATGCAGGCAGTCCACTACCGTGCCCGCGTTGAGATGTTTCCGTAAGGCGTCTGGAGTGACTCCAGGCTTCAGGCCAGCATGGATGCGACCGGCCGGAGCCACGTCCATCACTACCCACGCTTCCGCCTTGCCGGATTCTTGCGGTCCCACACGGCTCGCCAGAGCATCATCGGGATGCACCTGCACGGACAGCGGTTGCTCGCAGTCCAGCAGCTTGATGAGCAGCGGGAAATCGGCGTCAGCGGCGGCTTCGCTGCCGGTCCACTCGACAGCATGCTCACGCCAGAGATCGGTCAACAGGCTGCCCGCCCACGGGCCTTCCGCCACCCGACTGATGTGATGGCGATGAGCACTCAGATCCCAGCATTCTCCATAAAGATCCGCTGATGGTAGATCGCGCCCCAAGTCCACGAAGCGACGACCACCCCACGGCTGGGGTCGGTAGTAAGGCTCGAAGACAAGAGGCGGCATGGAGTTCACTCAGGATGACTAACGAGGCAATGTGCCCTTCAGGTTAGTTATCTGAGCGGATCGGAGTGAGCCTAAGCCAGACGTGTTCGGAGAATCTTGCAAACTCCAGCGTGTCAAACCCATACGAACTGCCACGCGAGCCTGTTTTTGCGGAGGGCAGCCTTGTAGAGCGGACAATCCTGTCCGCCGGTGCGTGTGCGTATGTCGTGGCCGGTCTCTACATACGCCTGCGGTTGACCCACCCTGCAACTGAAACTTTTTGCCGTCCGGCGAGGTCTTGGTTAGGTTTTCGACCGAACAGCACCTCCCTCGCCTGTGACGATACCATGCCGACCACTCTGCAAACTTCGGATTCGTTAGCTGCCTACCGACCGGATGCTCATGGAGGCTGGTCGTCCGCTGATACCGCTCATCTGCTGTGGCGGCTGGGTTTTGGGGCGTTAGCGAGGGACGTTGCCGACGCGACCAAGCTGGGGCTGTCCGCCGCGTTGGACAAGTACATCCCCGCGAACGGGGCTCGCCCTGCAGAGTCTGCCGAATTTCTGGCAACCGAGCCCGTCTTGCGCCGTGCGGCTCTGAGTTCGGGCGACGTTAACCAGCTTAAGGCGTGGTGGCTGTATCGCATGCGCTACTCGCAGCACCCGCTGGCCGAAAAGCTGGCGCTGTTCTGGCACAACCACTTTGCGACGTCGAACGGCAAGGTGCAGTCTGTCCGGCACATGCTGACGCAGCACGATCTCATCCGGCAGCACGGCATGGGCAACTTCCGCGAGCTGCTGCACGGCATGTCGAAAGACGTCGCGATGCTGGTCTGGCTCGACAGCAATTCCAATCGCAAGCGGCATCCCAACGAGAACTTCGCGCGCGAACTGATGGAACTCTTCAGCCTCGGTGTCGGCAACTACACCGAGCGCGACATCCAGGAAGCAGCCCGAGCGTTCAGCGGCTGGCACGTGCGCGACGACGAGTTCTGGTTCAATCGTCTGCAACATGATGACGGCTCGAAGACCGTCTTCGGCAAGTCAGCCAACTTCGACGGCGGCCAAGTTGTGGACCTCTGTCTGGGGTTGCCTGCGTGTGCAAAATTCCTCGCCACAAAGCTGCTGCAAACCTTCGTGCGGCCGCGTCCGTCCGCCACACTCGTTGACGCTTTCGCCGCACGCATTCGCGAACACAACTTCCAGATGACCGCTGCACTGCGAGAGTTGTTTGCATCGGAAGCTTTCTTTGCCGCTGAGTCGCGTCGCGCGATCATCAAGAGTCCGCTGGAACTGGTAATGGGCACTCTCACGCTGCTCGGAGTCCGCCCGCACTTCCAGAATTGTCTGGCTCCGTTAGCAGGACTCGGCCAGGACATCTTCGAACCACCGACCGTGAAAGGCTGGGAAGGCGGAGCCCTGTGGATCAATTCGGCGTCTCTGATCGCCCGCATGAACTTCCTGACCGAACTCGTCTCTGGCGCCCGCTACGGTCGCGTTGAAGACGATGGCTTGCGAGCCCTCTTTGCAGACGCCGACCTCACCCGCGCCCTGCTGCAGCCAACGTCCGAGAACGTCCCGCACAACCGCGACGAACTCCTGATGACGCTGCTCGAGCCCGAATTCCAGATGATCTGATGGGGAAGAGTGTTCAGGCCGTACGCCGTAACTCGCGCCGATCGACTCGCTGGTTCCGCCGTTGAACTTGGACTTCTCCCTGCGGCTCCTATCATTCCCGGTGTGTTTGTCTCGGGAACATCCTTGAAGGAGCTACCTATGAAACTGACTCGTATCGTGCTGGGCGTTGTTGCGCTCGCGATGACCTGGTCTGCCATTGCTGTTGAAGCCGCTGAGCCTGCCAAGAAAACTCGCGTGCTGATGCTCAGCCAGAGCGTTGAGTTCACTCACGGCCCGGTGAGGCGCAAGGGCGATGAACTCAGCCTTGCCGAAGTCGCGATCACTCAGCTTGGGCAACAGTCGGGGCTCTTCACCACGACCTGCTCGCAGCAGTTCACGGACTTCAACAAAGAGAACCTGAAGAACTACGACGTCGTGGTGTTCTACACGCAGTCCGCGAAGGCTCTTCCGGTGAAAGCCGACGACGCGAAGTATTTCTCTGAGGAATGGCTCAAGCAAAAAGGCCACGCGGTCATCGGGTTCCACTCCGCGACCGACACCGCTCGCAACACCGTACCCGCAGATAAGTGGTATCGCGACATGATGGGCGGCACGTTCGCAGGTCATCCGTGGAACGCAGGCGAGACCGTGACCATCACCGTCCACGACACCAAGCATCCAGCGACGAAGATGCTGGGCGAAGAATTCCAGATCAAGGACGAGATCTATCAGTACGACAACTTCGTACCCGAGAATGTACGTGTGCTGATGAGCCTCAACATGGAGAAGACCCCGAGAAAGGAACCACGCCACGTACCTATCTCTTGGGTCCGCACCTTCGGCGATGGCCGGCTCTTCTACACCAACCTCGGCCACAACGAATCCACCTGGGCCGACAAGCGGTTCCAGGAGCACATGGAAGGTGGCATTCGCTGGGCTCTGGGTCTGGCCGAGGGTGATGCGACGCCAAATCCGGACGTCTCCAAGGCTCAGGAAGAGAAGTCCAAGGCCGCTGCGGCAGCGAAGTAACGTTCGGGTTTCCGAAATGTGGTCTGTCCCCGGCTACCTGTCCGGGGACAGACTGACTGACCAACAACGACGTGCGATAACCTCAATACAAATCTCTGATGCCTGCGGGCATCACTCAGCCCACTTTCTGATGGCCAGGTCTCATGTTTGAAGTCTCGCAGCAGATTGAGTTTTGTTACGGCCATCGGTTGTTGAACTACGACGGCAAGTGCAAACACCTCCACGGACACAACGGCAAAGCCGTGATCGTGTTGCAGGGCGAGCAACTCGACAGCCGCGGCATGCTGGTCGACTTCTCGGATATCAAGAAGTCGGTTCGCACGTGGATCGATAATGAACTCGATCACCGCATGATCCTCTGTCAGGATGATCCGGTTGTGCCGTTTCTCAAGCAGCAGGGTGAGCCATTATTGCTGCTCAAGGAAAATCCCACGGCCGAGAACATTGCCAAGCTGATTTTTGAATACACTCGCCAACAGGGGTTCCCAGTCGTTGAAGTGCGACTCTGGGAAACTCCCAACGCGTTCGCCACGTATCGCGACTGACGCGTCAACTTTGTGTGCCTTTCAGCGGCACGGCAGCGGGATCGACCATGCAGCAATTGACTCGCCGACAGGCTCTGCGGACCATGTTCTGCGCCAGCGCCGCGCTGACGCTCAACCTGCAATCGCGCAGTCTGAGCGCCGCGGATTTCTCGTCGTGCGATCAGCACATGCTGCTGCTGGGAGATTTTGGCAGCGGCAACACCAACCAACGCGAAGTTGCTGTGGCGATGCAGGAGTACGTGAAGAAGAACCAGCTCGCGACTTCCGGCATGATGCTGCTGGGCGACAACTTTTACAGCAAGATGGAAGGTGGAGTCCGGTCGCCGCGCTGGAAGACGGGCTTCGAAGACATGTACCCGTCTAGTGTTTTTCCTGGGCCAGCGTGGGTGGTGCTGGGAAATCACGACTACGGCGACAACGCTGGCGGGGACCGTGTGCAACTTGAATACGCCAAGCTCAACCCTTGGAGCCGCTGGACACTGCCCAGCAAGTGGTATCGGTTTGATTTCCCAGCTCACAATCCGATCGTCACGTTCCTGTGCCTCGACAGCAATCTGCCCTCGCGCAGTATCAGCACGAGCACCAGCGCGGTCTTGAAGCCCGCGAAGGCTCCGACCACTCTGTCGAAAGAAGAAGAGGCGGCGCAACTCGCGTGGCTGAAGTGCGAACTGGTCCGACCGCGCGCTCGCTTCACGGTCGTTGCGGCACACCACCCGCTCTACAGCAACGGAGCCCACGGCGACAGCAAGACGCTCATCAATCAATGGGGCGGCTTGCTGCAGCAGTATGGCGTGCACGCCTACCTGTGTGGCCACGATCACGACTTACAGCACTTGGAGATCAAGGGGCTTAACACTTCCTTCGTACTCTCCGGCGGCGGTGGAGCAAAGATCCGCGACGTCAGCACCAAGCGCCAAGCGACCTTCGCCAAGACCGTCCACGGCTTCACGCACCTGCAGATCAACTGCGAGCGTCTGCTGTTCCGCCACATCGACCCCGCCGGCAATCAGCTACACGCCTTCACCAAACGCTTCGACGGCAGTATGTCTGTATTGAGCTAACAGTTTCGGTTGCGTGATGCTGAGAAGCGAAGCAGACCTCTGGTAAATCAGCCTTCGACGAGCCCATCCATCCGGATGACTTCGAAGGCGTTACCTTTGACTCGCTTGATGGTGGCGACGGCATCGTTATCCCATTTCGGATGGTGTGCGCCGCTGATGAACCAGTCGCTGCCGTTGTCCGCGAGGATCATGCCGTACTTCTTCAGAGCCCTCAGGATGACTTGAGCCTCAGAAGGAAATCGCGAGATATCAAAATCCTTCTTCAACCGAACTCGCATGCCCATCGGGGGCAGGTTCTTGTCTTTGGACTTACTCGCCCAGTGCGTCGCCGGAGGCACATAGCCTCGACGCGTCTTCCGGCAGGTGAAGCGCAGCGCGTGGCGGATTTCTTTCTGTTCGACGACTTCGTCGTAACGCACCAGGCCCGGCAAGATTGGCAGGCCAGCGGCGTCGGCAGAGGTCCAACCAGCGGGGCGGAGTTTGTTCGAGTTCAGGTCGAAGATCGCTCCTGAGCCGACTTTGAATCCGTTGCCGTCACGGAAGCAATGAAACATTTCATAGAGCTTCCAGTTGTCCCGATCGACGACGAGGATGTGGCGATCACTGTCCGTCGGAGCATCCGCTCCACCCTCGATCGGAGCATCCAGCGGTACAGGGTACGGCCCGGGATCGCTTTCATCGGGGTACTCGAACTTCACGGGCACGCGCGGCTGGCTGCCACCTACCACGACGTAATGAAAACCCATCGGGCGGTTTTCCCAGAACGAACCGAAGTCGGGATGCAGATGACGGTCCAGCCCTATGCTCTGCACCAATGCTGACGACGACGGATCGACGGGCGCGTTCGAGATGTCCTGATTCCACGGATTGTCGTCCGGGAAGAACCGTCGTCCTTTGAAGCCTACGTCCACGCCCAGATCAGGCAGCGGTTTATCCGCAGCGAAGCTCGCCACGTGTGGCCATACAGTCGCTCCCAACAACGCAGCACCGAGGAACTCGCGTCGACGCATGGGTCACCTCACTGAGAAGTCTGACGAGGTTCGTATCCGAAAGCCCGATCACTTTTTTTAACGTCACAACCAAAGCAAGCGGCGGGAGAACCCGATCAGCGTCGCTCGAGAAGTCTCCCGCCGTGCCCTGCTTGTATGGCTTCAACTACTTGTCGCGGAACTTCTCGTGGCAGGTACCGCAGACCTTGCTGGAGCCATTGAAAGCTTCCTGAGCCTTCGCGGCGTCACCAGCCTTCATCGCCGCAGCGACTTGAGCCAGCGAATCGCGGTACTCCTTCGACCAGGCCTTCCACTGAGGGATGTCGTCCGCGTTCTTCACTTCGTGCGTATCTTCTTCCATCGCCAGCGCGAGCGCGACGATGACGGACGCGTGCTGCGAATCCTTCTTGAGATCCTTCGGACGCTGCAGGGCGCGACGCAGCTTCGAACCGCGACCATTGATCTCTTCCATCATGCCGTGCATTCCGGTCAGCTTGTTCCACGGATGATCAATCATCGCGTCGGCGTCCGCCTTGCCAGCCAGAGCAGCTTCAGCCTTGGCAACGGCTTCTTTTGCTGGCGCCAGTTCCTTCATGCGACGCAGACCGACAGCCGCGTTACGCAACGTCGGAGCAGCAATACCCGAGTCCTTGCCCTTGTCGTGCTCAGCAATGGCTTGAGCGACCACGGCCAGCACACCGGCGTCCTGTCCGAGCGATTTTTCCTCAATCGCTTTCTTGAAGGCTTCGTCGCTGGCAACGGATTCCTTGAGCTTGGCGACCTTCTCCTTGGCCTCGGCGACCATGTCATCAATCGCCAGAACCTCAGAGACTTTGGCCGGAGCAGCGGCCTGAATCAGTTGAACTCCACCGACCAACAAACCCGCGGCACACAGTGCCCAGCTAAACTTCTTCATCACAGTTCCTCAATCAACACGTCAGAGATGCGATAACAACCGAGAATGCCTCGCCAATCCGCATCTTGGTGATGAACGGCTCAAACTTCAAACCGCTCAAGGCGCACGGAATATACCGGTTTACGGTGAGTGGCAGATGCAGGAAATCTTCAGGGCTGATCTGGCCCCGGCGAAAAAGCGGGAGTGCCGGTAATGAATCCGTTCTGATTACGGAGCAATCAGTGACTTTCTGGGAATCGCTCGCCCGGAGGCGGATCGACACCCTACAAGATGTCGTCTCATCCGTTCTGAATTGCAGCACCGAGAACCCACCATGCGGAATGATCCGGAGGTCCAGCGAGCCGCGAGCCTGTATCAACTCGGGCTGCCGCGCATGCCAGCGTCTGGACGTTCGGGTGAACTGCTCGGGCGCGGGAGCGGTACGTCGCTCGAGTTTCAGGAGTATCGCGAATACCTGCCTGGCGACGATGTGCGACATCTCGACTGGGCCGCCTACGCGCGGTCGGACACGCTGATGATTCGCCTCTATCGCGAAGAGATCAGTCCGCGCATGGAAGTGATTCTGGACGTTACGAAGTCGATGAGTACCAGCCCCGCGAAGATGCTGGTCGCCAAGCAGCTGGCCACATTGTTCGTGTTACTGTCCGGGGCATTGGGTGGTCGACCCAACGTGTGGCTCGCGGGCGACGAACGACCGCCGCGATCTCTGCAATGGGAAACGCTCGACAGCTTGAGCAATCTCGAATTCAAGTCGACGGCGGTGCTCAGTGACTTACTTGCCGATCACCAGATCCCGCTGAAGCGTCAAGCCGTACGAGTCGTCATCAGCGACTTCCTGTTTCCGCTGCAGCCAGAGCCCCTCGTCAAACGCCTCGCCGGTGATGCGAGTGTGCTCTGGATGATTCAGGTGCTCAACGCCTGGGAAGCTGATCCCGCTCCGTCCGGCGGCACGAGACTGATCGATGTTGAGTCAGGTCAGGACCTCGACCTGTTCCTCAGCCCAACCGTAATCGCGGACTACAAACGACGACTGGTGCGGTTGCAGGAGGATCTAGCCACGAACTGTCGCCGCGCACACGCCACCTTTGCCACGGTCATCGCGGATCGCGGTCTGCCGATTATTTGCCGCGAAGATCTTTGTCGTACTGAGATCTTGCGAGCTGGCTGATTCCCTTTCGCTGACACAATAGGCGTCGGACGATCATGTCGTACAAGGGCCACCTGCTCTGCCGAAAATGCAAGCTCACACTCTGTCTCGGGAAACTCCAGCGAGACGGCGTTTCACAGAATGACATTCTGGACCATATCGGCTTCGCCCATGCGAACCTTACTGCAGAAGAACTGGGGAAAGTCGTACTCCAGTTCGTTGCTCAACACATCACTCACGACATAGTCGCGGTTGGCGATCCGGTCTGGGAGAACATTGAGGATCTTGTTGAGTACGATCTTTGCATGGTCACTCGTCGTGACGGCGAATGGGCACTCGAGTTTCAGGCGATGGAAATAGGCGGCGTCAAGTTCTATCGAGTTCCCTGCGAGCCCCTTGAAGAACGGCGGAGGCGGTTAGAGAACACAAACTCCATAGACGACGCTTCGAACGACCAGTCTTCCTGAAGGTATCTTCGTGTCTCAGGGAAACCGGGGTGTTCCGCAATCTACTATCACGTAGGATCGAAACGTGATTGCCGGATTAGCATGACTGAATACTCGGCTCTGAGCGGAGAACTCTTTGACCAACAACCCCGTCGATGAATGGTTCGCAGAAAAGATGCAGCGCTCCGCGCGGATGTCGCAGGTCAGTTCGCTGGTGCTCATCCCATTCGCCGTTCTTGCGGCCGCGGCGACGTGGTTCGTGTTGTTTGTGCTCTCGGTGGTGGCCCTGCTCATCGTGGGCTGGAGTTGGAAGATCGCCTTCGGCACCGCAACAGTCCTTCTGGCCCTGACCTTCGTCTGGCAATTCACAATCGGCAAGAACGATCGTCCCGAGCACGAGTTCGAAGGCAAAGTCTTCAGTGGCATGGAGTGGGCTCTGATCCGTTCGGCTGGTAGTGGTTGGGGCGTTTTCGTTTTCGACCCGGAACTGGGCGGACCGCTGGTGCGCTTTGTGTCAGCCGTGTTGCTGACTTCACCACGCATGCTGCAACTGTCGAGCGAATTGAAACGTCGCGCCGCACGACTTGAGCAAGCCGACGCGGCGCTGTGTGCGAAGGTCGTCCGGCGGATGGTGAAGACTCAAAAGCGCGTTACCGTGCAGGACATGCACAAGAACCTGCCAGACGCCGATGTCGCGTCGGTGGTTCAGATTCTGACCGACGTGGATGGCATCGTGTTCCTGACCAAGAACGGCATCGGCCTGACGCTCGCTCCGCGTTTCAACGAGGAGTATCAGGCGTGGCACGCGACACACGATGATGCTGATGACTCGGAAGACGAGCCTGAGTCCGCGGCTCCCGCCCCGCCCGCCAGCGATCCCGACAGCGAGACCAACTGACATCCCCTCAGCCTCTGCGGGTGCGGTCGGATCAGAATGTGGCCACTCCAGGATGTGGCGCGTTTTCCCGGCCCTCGCCCGGAACTACAGTTTGGTCGAAAACACAACACCCTCGTGGCACCGTCACGGCATCGCGATCCGTATGCGAAGGAGATTCAGCCATTAAAGGCCCTGCACTACGTCAGAAGTTCGACGTTCGCCGCTGCTGGCAATGCCCAAAGTGTGGACGCATCCAAAAGACACCGCTGGAAGAGGTCTCCTATCGCTGCAACTGCCAGCCGGGCGGAACATGGATGAAGGTGTTCGATCAGCCGCCTGTTCCGGCGAATCTCTATCAGCCCAACGCTGATGAACTGGCGGCTCTGCAGTTCGACTTCGGAGTGCGTCCGTCCGGCGATCCAGAACTCGCTCAGGAAGGCGGACAACGTCCGTCTGAGCGTCGTGGTCCGCCGCGCCGCGATGGCGATTTCCGGCAACGCGACGATCGGCGTCCGCAGCGTGACGACCGCTCATACGATCGCGGCCCCAATCGCGGAGGTCAGCAACAGAGCGACACGCCCGCACCACAAGCGTCCGCGCCGGAAGCTCAATCTGCCCCGCCTTCTGAACTTGCTCCGCAGGGAAACAGCGAAGCGGTTCCTGATGACGCCGTACAGAAAACTCCGCCGCCAGCAACTACTGAACCTCGGAGTGATGCTGAGACAGATCAGTTCGGCAGCGGCCTTGAGTAACCACCGACTTCGCGGATTATCGGAACGTTCGCAGGGGTGCCCACAGTCGTTGCGAATCGTCTTGAAGCGCTCGTGTTGATGTTCAGTCAGACCACAAGGAACGCTTATGCCTGCGAATCCCATTCATGCGTCGGTCGATTACACCGCTTCGGGCAAGCAGCACGGACACCTCTTCATTCCGTACTCGTACAATCTCGCCGGCTGGGCCAACCTCATGGTGCCCATCACAGTGATTGGTCGCGGCAACGGCCCGACGGCGCTAGTGCTAGGCGGCAATCACGGTGATGAGTATCCGGGGCCGGTCGCCATTCTGAAGCTGTGCCGGGAACTTCAGGCGGAGAACCTGAACGGTCGAGTCATCTTGATTCCCGCGCTGAACATGCCCGCCGCAAAAGCTGCTACTCGCCTCTCACCGCTCGACGGCAAGAACTTCAACCGCTGCTTCCCGGGCAAGCCCGACGGCACCGTCTCTGAGATCCTCGCTCACTACCTGACGACCGTCTTGTTCCCGTTGGCGGACATCGTCATTGATATCCATACCGGCGGCCGCAGCATGGACTTCGTGCCGTGCGCTCACATGCATCTGGTGCCGAACCTGGAACAGCGTCAGCAAATGATTGAAGGCACCGAGGCTTGGAACTCCGAACTGGCCTTCCTCTACGCCGACATCGCTGGCACCGGACTGCTGCCCGTTGAAGCCGAGAATCAGGGCAAGATTGTTATCACCACTGAGATGGGCGGTGGCGAGCCGGTCACAGCGGGAGTGCACCGGCTCACGCAGAGCGGTCTGCGCAACGTGCTCACCCACTTCGGCATCCTGCAAGGCCGCAAGCAAACCCGTGATGAACGCGGCATCAAGCCCGTCCGCTGGGTGCAGGCCCTGGATCGCGACGACTACCGGTTCGCCCCCGAGTCCGGCATCTACGAGAATATCGTCGCTCTCGGTGAGGAAGTCGCGGCTGGTGAACTCGTCGGCCAGATCCACTTTCTGGAACGACCGGATCGCGAACCGGTCCCCGTCGTTGCGAACTCGCAAGGCGTCTTGATCGGCTGCCGAGGCCCGTCGCTGGTCGCTCAAGGCGATTGCGTCGCCTGCATCGCGCACGACGTCGACCCGTCCAAACTAAAGTAGTTTGCGAGTCGTTCGATGGGATTCGCGTGCCGCTTCAACGGGAGTTTCGCTATCTCGCGCAACGGCCGATACTGCTGAATCTCGGTCAATCGGCAGTTCGGCAGACTGTGGTAGCAAAGTTATGATGCAGGCATTGAGAGTCCGACTATCGGAGCCAGAACGCCATGCCGTCGCCGTTTCCCGGAAGGAACCCGTATCTTGAACAACCCGCCGTGTGGCAGGACTTTCATCAGCGGTACGTGACCCACATCAGCGAAGCCATCGCTCGGCAGGTACGTCCGGGCTATTTAGTGAAGCTTGAAGAGCTGGTCTTCATCCCTGAACCCAGTGCTGAAGAGCGTCGACTGCTGGCACGTCCAGACGTGAGTGTCACGGAATCACCCGGGTCGGGAATCGTTCGCCCGGCGACAGCCAGTATGACAGAGGCACTGACGGCGCAACTGACTGGAGTTGAGGTCGAGCGGCACAGCTATATTCAGATTCGCGATCGGCAGGAGAACCGTCTGGTAACGGCGATCGAACTGCTAAGCCCCTCGAACAAGAAGTTCGGACCAGATCGTGAACAATACATTCAGAAGCGTGCTATCTGGTTGTGCACTCCCGTGAATGTGATTGAGATCGACCTGCTGCGTGGCGGCGAACGACTGCCTCTCAGCGAGGTTCCCCCGTGCGATTACCTGGTGATGGTCAGCCGGCCAAAACAGCGGCCTGACGTGCAAATCTGGCCCGTGCAACTACGCGGACAGCTGCCGACAATTCCGATCCCATTGCGGAGTCCGGACCCGGATGCCGTGCTGGACCTGCAGAGCGTTTTCCACAGTGTCTACGACGCAGCAGGGTATGAAGACTACATCTATCGCTCCGCACCAGAACCCGCTTTGAACCCGGCTGATACGGACTGGGCAATGTCTATCAGCAGCCGCAAGTGACGGCCGCCAAAGGCCAGCCGGAAGCTGTGCGTTCTGTAGGTGCTACGCCGTGAATGCCCGGCGTTCGAGATGCCGGGCTGTCAGCGGTAAGTCCGAGCTCAACAACCGCGAAAACTGTGTGCGATTTGCGTTGCGCGAGGTTTCCGGGTGAGATAGTGATGCTCGTGCTGGCGTCTGATCGAAGACATCTGGCCGATACTTGCTGTCGGTCTGCTCCTTATGTGCGCATCTCTCTGACGAAAGCTGGCGGTTTATGACGTCTGCATCACTTCAATCGCCCGTGGCGGTTGATTCATTTCAGTTCACCCGCTTGATCGACGGGCTGCCAACACGGATGACATCGCTGACCGATGCGATGGGTGGTGCGGATTTGACGGGTCAGGTGTGGTTGTTTGTCTCACCACATGATGACGACCTGGCAATCGGCGCTGGTCTGCTGATGCAGGCAGCCGTGCAGAATGGCGTGGACGTCCAATGCCTGATCGTAACCGACGGCTGCCTGGGCTACTGCTGCGAAACTCAGAAGGCGGGCATCGTTGAGATCCGCCGCCGCGAAACGATTCACTCGTTTGAGATGCTGGGCATCCCCGAATCGAAGGTAACGTTCCTGGGCTTTCCGGATGGCGGGCTGACCAAGTTCATCGGTCGTCGCGTTGCTCAACCCGGCGAGCCCGCCGTTGCCGGACACACGGGATTACAGAATTCGTTCACGCATTACCTGCGTGAACTACGGCCGGTGCACGTCTTTGTGCCGACGAAGACCGACCTGCATCCAGACCATCAGATCACCCACAACGAGCTGATGATCAGCCTCTTCCATTCATCCGGGCGCATCTGGCCGGAACTCGGTGATCCACTGCCGGTGCCTCAAGTTCATGAACTGGCGATCTACTGCGACTTCCCCAGCGAGCCGCAGCTGGAGGTCATTGGCAACCAGGCTGCGTTCGAACTGAAGCTGGCGAGCATCGCAGCTTACGAGTCTCAACTGCAGATTGCGGAGCTGGTGGAATCGCAGCGTCGCTCGGGGCCCTTCGAGTACATTCGGGATGTTCACTTCCGGCTTTATTCACCTGACCGGTATCGCACGTTATTTTCAGGTCGTTAAGAGCGATCTGTTGCGCGTAGAGACAAGGCGTCCGGTTCATGTTTAACTCGTTGAAGGGGTACTTCCTGATTTCGGCCAAGCACTTGAAGGATGAAAACTTCTTCAAGACGATTGTGCTGATGATCGAGCACAATGCCGAAGGCGCGATGGGTGTTGTCATCAACCGTCCGCTGGACATCACCATTTACAAGGCGCTGCAGGCTCACTTCGAAATGCCTGAGACGGACCGCCTGCTCTACAGCGGCGGTCCGGTTGAAGAGAATGCTCTACTGATTGTGCATAACTCGACGGAACACGATCAGGAAATGGGAGCGGTCTTGCCGGATGTGTTTGTCGGCACCAGCGCGGACATCTTTGATCGCGTGATGAAGAGCCTTTCCGGCGATGATCCTGAGCTGCAGTTCAAGATCTTCGCAGGTTATTCCGGCTGGAGCGGTGGACAACTGGAAGGCGAACTCAATCGCGGCGACTGGTTCACGATGCCGGCATCATCGAACTATGTCTTTCGCCACGACCCCTACAACGTCTGGGACGATGTTCTGCGCGAGTTCCAGTCTCAACACCGCATTCTGAAGAACCAGACCGGCTCGAACGAGTGGAACTAGCAAGGCGCCGGCATGCTGCGATTGTTCTTCATCCTGACAATGATTCCGTTCGTCGAGCTGTATTTGCTGGTCAAATTCACGGAGCGTTTCGACTTCGGAACCACAGTGCTGATGATTATCGGCACGGGATTACTGGGAGCGTACTTATCGAAGCAGCAAGGCGCTCATGCGATGATGGAGATCCGTCGTCAGATGAGCCAGGGGCAGATGCCGACCGAGGCTCTGTTCGACGGCATGATGATCTTCGTCGCGGGTATCTTGCTGGTTACGCCCGGAGTTCTGACCGACCTCCTTGGCATACTGCTGCTGGTGCCGCCGATCCGCCGGATTGTGCGGATGATTCTGGTCGCCGAATTTAAACGCCACACGGTGATGCACGTGCGCACGACTTTCAGTTCGTCATTTCAGCAACCACCAGAACCGAGTCCCGACAACGACATCATCGACGCCGAGTTCGAACGCCATTCAGACCCACCTCTGCCACCGCCGAAACTCGATTAACTCGGTGGGCTGCACTCTTCGAAGGAGTTGCGGTAAGACGGGCCGTTGCGTCAGGCAAATTTGCGATCCTTGCATCGCGAGAGTTGGCGAATGTTCGTCCAATACTCCTCGCGGACATCTTCGTCGATTTCGATTGCCAGCGGTTCACAGTAGAGGCGGTCTGCCCCGTCGGCTCTACAACCGGAGATCCAGTAGTCCTCGCCAGTTTCCAGCTCGCGATAGTTGGACTTGAATCCTCGCCCCTTGAGGCTCTGGAACGACTTTCCCTGGTAATACAGCGTCTTACCACTTTGGGAGAACGTCACGCGCCCAATCCGCGCGTCACCAGTCAGACTCCCAGCCTTGCGTTCGATGTACATGATGCGATCCCGCATGACGTTCAACCTTCCGCATACTCGTCTGCTGTGAGGTGCTCGAGTTTTGTACCCGCAAACTTTTCAAAGATGCGGCGATGACGTTTGAGACCGAACTCATCATCCCGCGTTTCGTAGTCTCTCACCCACTTGATCAAGTTTTGAAGCATCGCTTCCTGCTCGTCCGCAGAAGCAAACTTGTCCGGCTCCCACGGACGGGCCAGACAATGAGCCACGCACGCTTCCACGCCCGGATTGAGAAACCGCAGCGCCGTGCAATCCGGCAGGGCAGCCTCAACGAGATCTCCGTAACAGCCTTCGATCACCCATTGCTGGTGAGACTGAATAAACTGCCGCAGGTCCTGGATGCTCTCTGCGAGCGGCTTTCGCACGGCAAAGTCGCTCCAGGCGATGTCATCCAGCGACAGGTGGGCGGCGCCGCTGCTTCCGATCAGCTTACGAGCCAACGTGCTCTTGCCAGCTCCCGCGTTCCCATAAACGACGACTTTCAGCATAGATGAGTCCTGACAATCAAAGCTCCGGCAGGTTCACCATAAAACAGGAGAGGCGTCGTTTCATCGCCTACTTCTTGCGTTTCAGCACGTACTCCATGGCCTTGATCTCGCGACGCGCTGCCGTGCGGGTGTCGATGAACCGGACTTCGATCGCGTATTCGTCGGGACCGCGCAGGTCGAGTACGTGCACAAACTCCTTGGTGTAACCCAGCGCCTTCATCGTAGGGTCATCGTCGGTACCCAGAAGTCTGATGGCGCCGGTCATCTTGTTCTGCTTACCTTGCGACGTCACGAAGTACGTTCCGAAGGTATCGAACGCGACCAGCGAATAACGCTGATGTCGCCGGTCGAAGCCGATCGTGAACATACCGTCGAGTGCGTCTTTGTCGGACTTTGCGGTCTGATACTCGATCTGCAGGAACCGTCCGCCGACAGTCATACGGGACGTCGCCGAACCCTGCGACTTCGCGGCCTGTGCCCCTGAGCCCATCAGAATCTCAACGTCCCACGCGCCGACATAGCGAGCCAACTGCTCGTGCTCAGGCCCCGGCAGCATCAACACTCGCGGATCTGGCCCAGGCGGAATGGTGGGCTGCCCTACTTCCTGTCCAAGAACAAGCCGCACGTCAGCAGCGACAACGAACGCCCAGGCTAGCATCAGAATGTAGGTCTTCATCATGTCTCCACTGGCCGAATGGACTCTCTGCGGATGGAAAAGTTACCGGCTCGGGATGCGAGCGACGGCAGCGAAAAGCCGTTAGAACTCCGCCTATCACCAACAACGAAACTCCCCTGCTGCAATTTGTACAGCGACTGAGAGTCTTGCATGCAACCTGCGATTGCTACAGTCATCAACAACATATTCGAACAACTGCCGATCAGTCGCGAAGTGGCTGAGGCCGCGTTCGCCACGATCATGGATGGCGGTTGTACGGAAGTTGAGATTGCCGCGTTTCTGACGGCGCTGCGAGTTGCGGGTGAGACCACGGAGTTGATCACCGGCGCGGCCAGTGTGATGCGGCAGCGGGCGACTCGCATTCCATGTGCTACGCGCGGGTTGCTGGACACGTGCGGCACCGGCGGCGACCGGTTGCATACGTTTAACATCAGCACGGCGACCGCGTTCGTCGCCGCTGCGGCTGGTGTTCCCGTCGCGAAGCATGGAAATCGCAGTGTGTCGAGTTCCAGCGGATCGGCGGATGTGCTCGAAGCACTCGGCGTGAACGTGCAACTCACTCCCGAACAAGTCGGCCGTTGCGTCGATGAAGTCGGCATCGGCTTCTGTTTCGCGCCACTGCTGCACTCGGCGATGAAGCATGTCGGGCCGGTTCGCAAGGCGCTCGGCTTCCGCACGATCTTCAATCAGCTTGGTCCGCTGACAAATCCCGCCGGTGCTGAGTTCCAGTTGCTGGGAGCCAACCGCAATCACTTCGCCGGTATGCTGGCCCAAGCACTGCACACGTTGGGTTCACAGCATGCGTTCGTGGTTTGCGGCAACGACGAACTGGATGAAGTCAGCCTGTGGGGCCGCACCACGGTGCACGAGATTCGTGGTTCGTCACTAACTTCGACCGAATGGTCCGCTGCCACATTTGGTCTACCCGAATGCCGCGTCGAAGACCTGCGAGTGCAGTCCGCTCAAGAGAGCGCCGCCCGCATTCGCTCTATCTTCGCTGGCGAGCGCGGTCCGGCGCGAGACATCGTTGTCGCTAACACCGCTGTGGGGCTACTCGCCGCCGGTAAGGCTGATAATCCTCAGACTGCGGCAGGCTTGGCCGCTGCCGTCATTGATGCTGGCAAGGCATCCGAGATCCTGCAGAAGCTGGTTGCTGCGACTCAAACCGCCTAATGCGCCGCGCGGGACAGGCGGTCGTTGAGAGCTCGGCCAAGTCCTTCGTCGGGAAACGGATAAGCCACAATCACGTCCACCTGCTGACGATCAAGGCGTCGTAGTGCCGCGAAGAAGTTGGCGGCAGCGGTAGCCAGGTTGCCGTCGGTCGTCAGAACTTCCACCGCCGCGAATCGCGGATCGTTGTCCGCAACGGTAAGCAGCAAGGCTCCGATACGTTGCGCCGAGACGTCCGCCAGTTCGGCGCGATCCTGCAGAACCTTCAGTGATGTGCGTGGCGCGTAGTGTTGCGGCAACATGCCTGGTGATGGAGCGGCCGCAGTCTCGGCCACTTCTGTAGCGCCGTCGTCCACGCGGACCACGCGTTCCAGAGCTTCACGCGTGATACCGCCATGACGCAGGATGCGAACGGAATCGTCAGTCACGAACACGACCGTGGATTCAACACCGACCTGCGACGGCCCGCCGTCCAGAATCAGGTCGATGCGATCGCCTAATGTTTCAGCCACGTGCTGGGCACACGTCGGACTGAGTTGTCCGAAGGGGTTCGCGCTGGGGGCGGCTAAGGGGAGATCAACAAGTTGCAGAAGTTCGCGAGCTTGAGGATGCACCGGCATGCGTATAGCGACACTCGGCAAGCCTGACGTGACCAGATCGGGTACCAGATCCGTCTTCGGCAGCACCATCGTGAGGGGCCCGGGCCAGAACGCTGCTGCGAGTTTCTCAGCATCCGCGGGCACTCGACTGACGAGCCGGTTCAGCCAGTCGCGCGAGGCGATATGCACAATCAGCGGGTCAAAGAAGGGGCGAGCTTTAGCTTCGAAGATGCGTGCGACCGCGTGCTCGTCCAGCGCGTTCGCCGCCAGGCCGTAAACAGTTTCGGTCGCAATCGCGACGAGGCCGCCCTCACGCAACACGCGCGCGGCCCAGGCTATGTCAGTTGTGATCGGACAGGATCGAGAAGCAGAATCAGTCACGGAAAAGTTCTTCGAGGTTCTTCGCAAAAGTCACCATGCGGGCGTCGCCGCGTCAGTCGACGAACATGAATTCATTCGTCAGCAGCAGCACTTGAGCAAGTTGCTGCCACGGTTCAAGGGGAGACGGTGCGCCCGACGCTCGCGACTGTTCAGCGGCTTGCACGAATTCATCCGCCGCCGCGATTTCATCGACCGTCGGCTGCCGTAACAAGATTCGCTGATAAATCGCCGTGATGCGGTCGGGCCGCTGGCCGGCGCCAGCAATCTCCGGTTGAGCCACCAGCGACTTCACCTGCTCCACCACAAAGGGTGAATTCAAGCCAAACAGGGCCTGCTGCGGAACTGTCGTTTGAGGGCGGCGTTCCGCTGTTGAATCGGGGCTGGCGAAATCGAACGATCGGAACAGGCTCGGCAAGCTCTGGCGGTCAACGAGTCCGTAGATCGTGCGTCGGGCATGCTGAGGATCGGCAGCAAGATCGCGCGGGCGTCCGAACATCTGCTGACTGAAGCGCCCCGAGACGCTCAACAGGGAATCGCGCATCGCTTCCAGGTCCAGTCGACGACGATTCATGCGCCACAGCAGCCGATTGTCGGGATCGATCTTGCGGCCATGGGGACGGTCGAAACTCGCCTGCTGATACGTTTGCGACAGCACAATCTGCCGCTGCAGACGTTTCAACGACCAACCGTTCTCAACGAGATCAACCGCGAGCCAATCCAGTAGCTCAGCGTGCGTCGGCGCGTCGGATCTCAATCCGAAATCCGACGGGTTCGGAGCGAGAGGTTCACCAAAGAGGTGCATCCAGACGCGATTTACAATCACGCGACTCGCTAGTGGGTTCTCGGGAGACGCAATTGCTCGCGCGAGCTGCAGCCGACCGCTGCCGTTCACGAACGGTTGTCGCTCGGCGGGCGATGCCACCTTCAAAAACTGACGCGGCACACGCTGAGACGGAGCAGCCGGGTTGCCGCGCACGAACACTCGCGGGTCGTAGAGTTGCTCTGAGTCATTCAGCACCATCGCGCGCGGCATGTGCTGAGGTGCCTGCACCGCCATGCGATCGATCTCGTTCATCTTGCCGCCAAAGCTGTCTTTCTCGCCGCGCGACATGTGATCGCGCGTGCGACTCTTCGGAAAGTACGCGGGGCTGTCCGCGTTCGTGACAATGTTCAACAACTGCTCGCGCGCCCGCGCGGCCAGCAACGTTTCCGCAGTTGCACCGGATGAAGCTGCAGCCGGCGTCGGGGGTGACTTCTTCGAGTCCTCGTAAACAGCCTTCAATAAGTCTCCGTAGAGCCGTGCGACATCCGCATGGGTCTTCGGCTGAGCGGCATCAAGGGCACTGCGAAGCAACGGGTTGATCTGACCTCGATCCAGGCCCGCAGGCTTCGCTGACCAGTCCTTACGCAAGTCGGCCCAGCGATTGGCGAGGTCGCCTTCCGAAACCTTGAACGCATCATGCCACGGTCCGAACACTGGATCGTTCGGCTGAGACCTCTGCTGCAGGAAGCGCCGCCATCTGGCGACCATCGGAGGACGCAGGTCGGTCGGTGCGAGCGACAGAAAGAAGATCGCTGTTTCGAGCGGGTCTGGCTGCGTCGTCGCGGCGTGCACGAGGTAATCACCTACTCGCTGCCGTGCGGTCTCCAGCAACATCGCATACTGATCGTCCAGGAATTTCCGGAGCTCGGCGCTTTTAGCGGCCAGCTTCTGTTCCGATTCCGCTGCCGCCGGATTGCTCCCCGGAGTCTCGATAAGCGGCAATTCCAGTGGCGATTCGCTCGATGCAAACACGCCATACAGCGAGTAATAGTCTTCCGTCGGGATCGGGTCATACTTGTGGTTGTGGCACCGCGCACAAGCCACGGTCAGCCCCAGCCAGCCGCGAGTCACCGTATCAATGCGGTCGTCGATGACGTCGTGAATGTTGTTGTCGAACTGTCGGCCCAGCGTGAGAAACCCCATCGCCCCCAGCCGCCACGGTTCCACCTTCGGCTCGATCAGATCTGCGGCGAGTTGTTCCTCAATCATCTGATGGAAGGGCGTGTCGTCGTTGAACGCTTTAATGACATAGTCGCGGTAGGTGTAGGCAAACGGCCGCAGGCGGTCGTCGCCATACATCAGCACGCCGTCCTTCGTGTCAGCAAACCGAGCTACATCGAGCCAGTGCCGCGCCCAGCGTTCGCCGTATCGCGGGCTACTTAGCAGGCGATCCACCAATCGCTCGTAAGCGTCCGGTTGAGCGTCCTGCAGGAAGTCTTCAACCTCAGCGATTGTCGGCACCACGCCCGTCAGGTCCACGTACAAACGTCTGGCCAAGGTGCGGCGATCCGCCCGCGCCGAAGGTTGCAGCCCCTGTTGCACCAGCTTCGCAAGCACGAACGCATCGATGGGCTCACTCGACCATGCGGCATCTTTCACCTCCGGTATCGGTGAACGACGCACGGGCTGAAATGCCCAATGCGACGCCGCACGTGTCGCGATGTTGTTATCTGATGCACCCGCCGCAGCATCGGTTCGCGGATCGGGAGCACCACTCGCAATCCACTTTTCAAAGTCAGCGATGACCGCGTCCGGCAGCTTGCCATCAGGAGGCATCTGCAGGTTTTCGTCTGTGTAACGCAGCGACTTGAGTAGCAGGCTGGCGTCAGGCTTACCCAACACGATGCTTGGCCCGGTCTTGCCGCCCTTGCGCAGCGCGTCCCGCGAATCCAGCCGCAGATTCCCTTCCGCCGGTTGTGCCTTCGCCGAATGGCATTCGAAGCAGTGCTCGACGAGCACCGGGCGAATCTTCGTCTCAAAGAACTCAATGCCGGCGGCATCGGTGTCAGCCGCCAGCGCGGGGGCGACGAGCAGTACAACACAGCCGAAAAAAATGTGAGACAGCAGCTTCATGAGTGAGAACACTCCCGGCACAACGGACAAAGTGCAGAACTTCCGCAGAGACACAGTGTGAACGCCCGCAGACGATTTCAAAAGAGCTCGCCGCTTTTGTTCTCGCGTCCATCGGACACGTGGCAAACCACGCTTCGGGCCGCGACTTGATCGGCGGATAGGGCGCGTTGTCCATGGCCCGGAATCACGGCAAAATGCCGCAGCTTGAGCAAAGGCTGCGCGATGATGCTCAACTGCTCGGCAGTCTCGTTTAGATGGCGAAGACCACCGCAGAAGCAACACTTATTCACGACACCTGCTGATTTCACGGCGAAATGTGGAAAGTCTCTGTCACGAACTGACGGATCTTTCACTCCCGCCCTGCCCGGCTGGTGGCGTCCTTCACGCTCGCCGCATCCCCGGCACACGGCTTGCGTTGCGATTATCCGTTTGAGGTTCCTGAAACTGACTACTCTTCGTGTCGAGCCAACAGCCGCCGGATCGCGCAACGTCGCGCAGAGACGTGAGCCACAAGTTCCCGCCGGTTTCTGAGAGCCTCGCCGAACTACAAGGAGCGCCGTGACATCATGAGTATCGCCACCGCAGCGGCTGAGTTGTCCGGGCGCATCGCCTGGAACGATCTGGAATTCACAGTCACAGATCGCGACGACCCAGCGGCCGCACTCGCGGAACTGGTACGTTTCGTCGCCAACCAGTGCGAAGTCGACGTGTGCTCCGTCTATCTGCTGGAGCCCGACCGCGATCACCTGATTCTCGCCGCCACGGTCGGCCTGAATCAGAGCAGCGTAGGCCGGGTCCGCATGAATATGCGCGAGGGACTGGCGGGACTCGTCGCAGAACAGGTCATGCCCGTTAACGTGAAGCGTGCATCGGACCATCCACGATTCAAATACTTCCCTGAAGTCGGCGAAGAACACTACGCGACGTTCCTTGGCGTACCACTGATTCATGACGGCATGCTGCAGGGCGTCCTGGTCGTGCAGACGATCGAAGAACGCGAGTTCCTCCAGCAGGAAGTCGACTTCGTCTTCGATGCCGCCAAGCAAATTGGTCCCTATGTCGCTCAATGTCGTCGGCTGGATCGTTTTATCGCGCCAGTTCGCGAACGATTGTGGGAACTGGCTCGCAACCTGTGGTGGACCTGGGATGAAGAGTCCACCAGCCTGTTCCGCGACCTCGACCCGGACCTGTGGGCCGAAGTGCGACATAGCCCGATCGACCTCTTGCGACGCGTATCCATCAAAGAGGTCGAGAAACGCGCCGGTCAACGCAATCTGCACAGCCGCATCAACTACGCGTGGCGTCGGCTGCAGGAGTATCTGGCGAACGACAAAACCTGGGGCGACACCAACGCCGGAGTTCTGTCCGCTCACCCTGTGGCATATTTCTCCGCCGAGTTCGGTATTCACGAGTCGCTGCCGATTTACTCAGGCGGCCTCGGTGTGCTCGCCGGCGACCACATCAAGAGTGCTTCGGACCTCGGTGTTCCGCTGGTCGGAATCGGCTTGTTCTACGGACAGGGCTACTTCCGCCAGAAAGTGAATGCCGAAGGCTGGCAAACGGAAATCTATACTGACACCGACCGCTCTCTGTTGCCGATGGAAGTTGCGATCGGCACGGACAACGAGCCGGTCCTGATTCGAGTTGATACGCGCACCGGTGCGATCTTCGCTCGTGTGTGGAAGCTGCGAGTTGGCCGCACGCTGCTGCTGTTGCTCGACACCGATGTGGAACAGAACAGCATCGATGACCGACAGCTGACGGCTCGTCTTTACGGTGGTAATGAACGCATCCGCATCCGACAGGAACTGCTGCTCGGCGTTGGTGGTGTTAAGGTCCTGAAGGCGCTGGGGATTGTGCCCAGCGTTTATCACCTAAACGAAGGGCATAGCGCCTTCGCGACGTTGGAAGTGGTCCGTGAGCGTATGCAAACGGAAGGCACCTCGTTCCACGATGCTGCTCGAGACGTTGCTCATAATACTGTCTTTACAACGCACACTCCGGTGCCTGCCGGACACGACCGCTTTCACGCGGAGATCCTCGAAGAACATCTGGGCCCCTTGCGCGATGCTATTGGTCTGTCCTATGAGGGTCTGATGGGGTTGGGCCGAGTTCATCCGCACGATCACGGAGAACTGTTCTGCATGACGGTGCTGGCTTTGAAACTGTCGCAACGCGCGAATGGCGTATCGTCGCTGCACGGTCATGTCTCGCGGCGCATGTGGAGCTGCCTGTGGCCGCATCGTTCGGAAACCAATATCCCGATTGGGCACATCACTAACGGCATTCATGTGCCGACGTGGCTGGCTCCACAGATGGCTCAGCTTTACGACCGCCATCTGGGCACGGCCTGGCGGACTCATAGCGGCGAACCGTCCGCCTGGAGCAAGATCAGCAACGTCGACGACGGTGAATTGTGGGAAACGCACCTCACGCTGAAGTCGCGATTGATCGACTTTGCTCGGGCGCGGCTGTCGACCGTCGATTACTGGTCAGCGTCAATGCCGTTCGGACTCAGCCCGGACGTTCTGACGATCGGCTTTGCGCGTCGCTTCGCGACCTACAAACGAGCCAGCCTGATTATGCAGGACATCGAGCTGCTCGCGGAACTGGTCTCAAACCCCAGGCGCCCGGTGCAGATCATCTTCGCCGGTAAAGCACATCCCAAGGACGAACCCGGCAAGGGGATCCTCCAGCAGATCGTGAAGCTGTCCAAAGATCCCCGTTTCGCCGGCAAAATCGTGTTTGTGGAAGACTACGACATCAACGTCGGACGCCTGCTGACTCAGGGTGTGGACGTGTGGCTCAACAATCCGCGTCGTCCGCTGGAAGCGTCCGGCACGTCGGGTGAGAAGGTTATTCTCAATGGCGGTTTGAACTGCTCCATCCTGGACGGTTGGTGGGCCGAAGCGTTCGACGGACGCAACGGCTTTGCGATTGGAGCGGGCGAGGTGCACACCAACACTGATATTCAGGATGCCCGCGACGCAGCGTCGTTGATGGAGGTCGTGAAGAAGTCGGTGATTCCGCTGTACTACGACCGTGACGAAGACGGACTGCCGCGCCGCTGGATCGAACGAATGAAGCGTGCCATCAGCACATTGGGCTGGCGCTTCAACGCCGACCGCATGGTGATGGACTACGCGAGCAACTCGTACGTCCCCGCCGCCGGCGGAACATCCTGCGAAATCCATCGCGGCTGAAGTGAGCATGGCCAGCAGGCCGGACAATCTTGTCCGACCTGCGGACCCATCGTCTCAACGCTGATGAACCATTAGTAACGCGAGTCATACGGCGTGATTTCCCAACGCACTGAGTCGCCTGATCCCGGCGTCAGCAGCAAGTCGGGGTTTCCGTTCGGGTAGTGAAACCGGTGGCCGCCGCCGGGAATTGCTTCGACCACGATGCCTTTCGCCACCGCCCCTTGCAGGTAGGCTCGGTACTGTATTCCTTCAAGTGCCTCGAAGTGGAAGCGGCCTTCAGTATCGGTGCGCATCGCAATCGAGTCTTTGTACTTCGCCTTGCTCCAATCGACCGGATGCAGACGGACTTCAATATTCGGCACGGGCTTTCCCGTTGCCGAGTGGATCAGAACACCGGAGGCACTGATCCCCTTCTTCAATCGAACCTCAATGGGCTTGCGCGAATCGATGTCGATCTGATCGCCGGTAAATCGGTCTGGAATAATACGCAATCTGAGTTTGCAATCGACCGGGCTGGCGGCTTGTTCGGACGCAATCCCCTTGAGCACCACCATGCCATCAGAATCAGACTCGGCGTTGATGCCAGTGGAGAATCCTGTCGTTGACTTCTTCGCCGAGAACAACGTTGCCAGGTTGAACTCGATGCTCAGATGCACCTTCTGCCTGGACACCGGGCGACCGTCCGGGTCCAGCAGCTTGACCTTCAGATCGTGACCCGGGGGCAACTGAATATTCATCTGGCTGATCGGATTGGATTCATCAATCGTGACCTCGTCGCTGATCGCCCACACGTAGCTGGTCTCGGTCTGCTCGTAAGCCAGCACGCGATAGCGACCGCCGATCGGCACGCGTGACAGGAACCGTGACGATCCCGACTTGCTGGATGGATTGATTCGCGAGTGATCTTTCTCGCTGGCAGGCAACTTCGTCGCGAACACGTGCACGAACCCACGCTCAGCGGGACTACCGTCCGCTCGAGTGATCGAGCCATGAATGCCGCCCGTGGCTGTTGCGGGTGCGTCAACAATGAGCGGCTCGCTGCCTGCGGGGACCTCGATGTTGCTCTGGTCGCTGATGCGGTAGCCGACCAGGTCACGCTCGGAGAAGTTCAGCACCGCCCCGACCGGAATCTTGAGCTCGATCTGATTGTTACGCAGTTGCAGCGGCCCGTTCTGAAAATCAGCCAGGCGGGCCGTTGGGTGCTGGAAGCTGACATAGAGCGTGCCACGGGCCGGAGCTTCCGGGGCCGTCCCAGTCAGGCGAATGACCACATCACGCGTCGGCAGAGTCGGGGGAGCATCAACCGACTTGATGTTGAGCTGCAGATCTTCGATGGACTCCTTCAGGATGAAGTCGCGGCGGTCATCAGGCAGACTCAGCTCAATGCGCTCGCCCACCGCGAGATCATCCAACGCGAACCGACCCTCATCATCAAGTTCCGCCCAAACGCTGTCATTGAAGTGATTCCCCAGGGCCATGCGGACAGAGAAAGCCCGGACTTTCTTGCCGTTGTTCGTTATCTCCTGCAATCGCTCGACAGGCCCCGTGACCTTGCCGGCCAGCTTCAGCGGAGCGTCCAGCTTCACGGTCTGTTCGGCGGCTCCCGCATTCACATCAAACACCGCGAGACCGTAGTTCTCTGCCACGGCCGCGAAGGTGTACGCGGCGCCGTCTTCAAGTTGATCGAGCGTTGCCAATCCCTGCTCGTTGGAAATCGCGAAATCGTTCCAGCGGTTGGGAGTGCTCCAGCGGCGGCTATAGCCATAGCTCGAACCGTGGGTGCCGGATTGATAGTGAATGATGACGAGGCGGGTGTTCTTAACGGGCTGCTCGGTCTTCGCGTCAATGACGTGCACGGCAGCAGGCCGGGCAACTCTAAGAGTGATCACCAGCGGAGCATCTGCATTCGACAGAGTGGTTTTGTCCAGAGTGCGTTTGATTTGAGTTCGCTGAAAGCCGGACGCCCGAATCTCGAACTGGTGGTCGCCTTCATCCAGATGTTCCAGTTGGACAAGGCCTTGAGCATCGGCCTCCTGTTCCGCTCGATGCAGGCTGCTGGACCCGCTGCCAGCGGACACCACAGTGCTGTAACGCAACGTAGCCTTGGGAACAGGACGACCTTGTTCGTCCTGCAAACGCACTCGCAACGGCGATCCAGATTTCAGAACGAGTTCAATGGTCTTCTCTTTGTCGGTCGGCATCAGCATGACCAGTGGCGAGATCGCTGCTGCGCGATCGGGATACATCACCGCAATTCGCAGCCGGCACGGCATGTAGTAGACCGTCTTGCGGTACTCAGGAACCGGCTCGCGAGGCGTGTCGATGTTGCTGCTTGAGCTGTGATTTCCGGCCTGAGACATGCTGTGAATCTGCAGCTTCGGCCCGATCGGACTGCCGTCATCGGTCCTGATGACCAGATGCACGGGAATGCGTCCGCTATCTGGATCACCCGGCTTAGCTGTAACGGATGGGTCATTCGGCGACGCCTGCTTAGGACCGTCCGCGAGCGGCACAATCACGCCGTTGTTCTCAGCTTCGAGTTGCACGAGTTTCTCAATGCGCTCCTTCGGCGACATCCATTCGGCAGCCACTCGCACCGCGATGTCGGTGCCACGCTGCAGCAGCCAGCCGGTCAGCGTCAGTGCTAATACGACTGCAAGCAAACTGGCCCAGGAAACGCGCGGCCGCGCCGCGCGATCCGGATCGACCAGCCGCATCACGCGGTCTGACAACTCGCCCGGTTGGGATGGCTCAGCGAACGCCAGAGCCGGTGACAGCGCGGGCGCGACCACCGACGCCGCGACTTCCACCAACGTACGAGCCACATTGAGCGGCTGACCACAGACCTCGGCAGCCAGAGCGTCGCAGCACGCTTCCCGTTCAATGCGGACCTGACGACTGATCCACCACACAGCCGGATTAAAGAACAGGCAGGATTCAATCATCATCTGCAGCAGACTGGCAATGGCATCCCAGCGCCGCACGTGAGCCAGCTCATGAGCAATGATGATGCGCCACTGCTGTGCTGGCACTTCACTCAGCATGGCCACGGGCAGCAGGATCGTCGGCCACATCAAGCCAATTACCGCCGGTGTCGAGACGCGTTCGCTCACCATGAGCCGCACCGCACGATGCAGCTTCAGCCGCGCGACAAGTTCTTTGAGCACGTCTTCCAATGCAGTCAGATCAATGCTGCTCGAAGTCTTCTGGTCCTTCGTCCAACTGCGAACAGTAGCTACTCCCAGTAACCCCCTTGCCAGCATCAGGCAGGCACCCAGTAACCACAGCACGGAGAGGCCTTGAGTCAACATACCGCGCGTCGCAGACGGAGTCGTCGTGTTTTGAGCAGCGGCTGGCAGCGGTGTGGGCGGAACAGCAAGTTCCACAGCCACAGGAGTTTCTTCCCCATCAGCGTGCGAGTGAATACCAACGTAGGCACGAGCCACCGGAGTCGCCGCTGGCGCAGCGGCGACGGCCTGAGTCGTCGCAGTCTCGCCAAAGTCAGTCGCAGGCAATCGGATCACCGACCACGTCGCAAAGACAACCGCGACCGTCGTCAGCAACCCTGCGACGGCAACGCCATATCGCAAGTTCGCACGGCGCGCAGACAATTGCCGCAACGCCAGCCAGACGAACCCTGCAATCAATGCCGACTGCCACAATGAATGACCGAGGACGCGTACGAGCGTCTCGCTGTTCTCAGCCAGGAATCGATTCAAGAAGTGCATGATCAAACTCCGTCCTCGGCTCACTGGCCGTTCGGAAGCTTCTGACTTTGTTCTACCCGGAAGCATCCCGCAGCGTGGCACCAACCGGCAGCCGCACTGCGAATTCTTCAGGCATCAGTTCTTTGACTTGGACCCCGACGTTTTCTTGCCCTGCTGGGCCTCCAGTTCGTCCAGCAACCCGCGCAGCTCGTCGATCTCTTGGCCGTTCACCGCATCAGCCTGCAGCAGGTGCTGCATCGCCACACGAGTGCTGCCGCCGAAGACTTTTGTCACGAGCCCGCGCAGCAACGGCACGACGATCTGCTCCCGCGAAACCAGTGGCTTGAAGATATGAGCCAGCCCGTCGCGCTCATCGGCCAACCCGAGCAGACCCTTTTTCTGCATGACCTGCATGACGGACAACACCGAGGTGTAAGCCCGGTCCTTGCCATCCGAGAGCCACTCCATGACCTGCCGCACCGTCCCCGGACCGTGCTCCCACAACGTCCCCAGAATCTGGAGTTCTAACTCTGCGGGCTGCGTGAATGTCGGCTTTTTGCTCATCGACCTTAATCTCCTGTGTTGGACGTACTGTGAATGTAGTATCTACTGCCGACACAGTAGATGTCAACGCTCAAAGGCGAACTGATCAGAAAATAAAAAGGGGCCGGAAGGTCACTTCCGGCCCTGAGGCCTCATCAATCGAAGCACTGCCGCTCGCCAGCCATCACTATCGCAGCATCGCGCCGACCTTGTCTTCGCACGACTTGATGACCGACTGTTGCGCGGCTTCGACTTCTTCGTTCGTCAGCGTGCGATCAGCGGCGCGGTAGTTCAACGTCAGCAGATACGACTTCTTGTCGGCGGGCAACTGCTTACCCCGGTATTCGCCACTGAACGACACGGACAGGAAGTAAGATCCTGCCGCCGCCGTCACGACTTGTTCGATTTGGTCCCACGTCACCGATTCATCGAGCACGAAGTTGAGGTCGCGGCTGACGGTCGGGAACGCGGGCAGTTCGACGAACTTGGGTCGCAGATCAGCAGTTGCTTCCAACACCGGCAACGAAACTTCGGCAGCGACTACAACGTCGCGCAGATCAAGTTGATCGGTCACCGTGCGGGTGAGTTCGCCCAGCCAACCCCACTGCTTGCCGTTCAACAAGACTTCGGCGCCGCGGCCATCGACGAAGCCCGGATTGTCGCAGGGTTTCACGCTGATCTGCGAAGCCGGATTCACGCGTTGAGCGATTGCCAGCAACACGCCTTTCATTTCGGCAAAGCTGCGGCCGCTGACCAAGCCGATCATCTTCGGCTCGGCTTCCGGGTTACCCGGTTCAGCATTGAGGAACACCGCCGACACTTCGAACAACTGCGCGTTGAAGTTGCCTTGTCGTTCGTTGTTGCGGCGCGACTGCAGCAAGCTCGGGATGATGCTGGGCCGCAGAGCCTTCAACTGCGAAAACTTCTCGTGATCGACGCTCAGAATGTTCGCCTGCGGACGCGGGCTGAAGAGCGCAGCCAGCTTGTCATCGACCAGCGACAGCGTGATGGACTCGAAGAAACCCGCACCAGTCAGCACTTCGGCGACGCGTTCTACAACTCTGTCACGCAGCGATTTCTGGCTCACGGTCAGCGGCACAATCGCGTCTTCGGGGATCTTGTCGTAGCCATAGATGCGCGCGACTTCTTCAATCAGGTCGATCTCGCGCGTGACGTCGCGGCGACGCCAGCTCGGCACCAGGAACGACGCGGAATCAGCATCATCCGCTCGTTTCTCCGTACGGGTCTGCGTCCAATGGCTGGAACTCTTCGGCGTGCTCACCAACTCCATCCCGAGTGCCTGCAGAATGCGTAAGACCTCGGCAGTGGGCACTTCAATACCCAACACCTTTTTGAGACGCGCAAACCTCAGCGTCACCGACTTTGTGTCCTTGGCAGCCGGCTTGCCGACATCAACCGCGCCAGCCAGCAATTCACCGCCAGCCACCTGCAAAATCAGTTCGCAACAGCGACGGCTGGCCCATTCGAGTTGATAGGGATCGACGCCGCGCTCGAAGCGATAGGACGAATCGCTATGCAGCTTCAGTGCGCGAGCCGTCGCGCGAATGGACCTAGGCGCGAAGTCCGCCACTTCGATCAGAATATTTTTTGTCGAGCTGGAAATCTCGGTGCTCGCACCACCCATCACACCCGCGATAGCGACTGGCCGAGTCGCGTCCGCGATGACGCACATTTCCGGCGTGAGCTTGTATTCCTTGTGGTCAATCGCCTGAATCGTTTCGCCCGCTCGACCGCGTCGCACGACGATGCGATGTTCGCCGAGTTTGTCGTAGTCGAATGCGTGCAGCGGCTGGCCACACTCCATCAGGACGTAGTTCGTGACGTCAACGATGTTGTTGATCGACGCAATCCCCAGCGTTTCCAGACGGTTCTTGAGCCACACGGGACTCGGGCCAACCTTCGCGCCTTTGATGACTCGCGCAATGTAGCGAGGACACAGGTCTTCGCTCTCGATGGTCACCGATGTCGCGCTGCTGGCGGCAACGGCTGATTCCTGTACGGTGGCGGATGGGATCGTCAGCGCCGTTCCGTAACACACCGCCGCTTCGCGCGCTACGCCGATCTGACCGAGGCAGTCGACTCGGTTGCTGGTGACTTCCAGATCGATCGCGGTATCGCTGCCAACGGGCTTGACCCATTCCAGATTGAGACCGGCCATCATCAGCCGCTGAGCGCACTCTTCGGCAGGCAGCGACAGCTTCACATACTCTTGCAACCAGTCCCAACTGACGATCATGAAACATTCCTCAAGTGAAAAGGCTCGACAGACCATTCCGTCCATCGAGCCGTAAGTGCGGTACTTTATTGCCCGTGCCAGACCTCGCAATGCCGCTACTGGTGGAGCCAGCTTTGATCCCGCATCCAGTCCTGCAACCGGTCCGTCCAGGCATTGCACGGATGCCCGGTCTGTCGCCGACCGTAACCATGCCCACCCGATGCATACACATGCAGTTCCGAGTGGATCTTGGCGTTCTGCAAGGCGGTGAAGAGCAGCACGCTGTTGGCAACTGGCACCCCGTCATCCGCTGAATGGGCGAAGAACATCGGCGGGGTCGTTGAATCAATCTTCACATAGTCTGGCAGCACCTGAGGTTTATCTTTCTGGATGAACCCACCCGGATAGACCAACGCCGCGAAGTCGGGCCGTGCAGAGACTTCATCGATCTTGTCGCTGGCTGGGTACTGGCGCTGGGCATGCAGAATCGCAGCGAGCCCTGCAGTCTCACCGCCGGCACTGAAACCGAGAATCCCGATCCGCTCTGGGTCGATGTTCCATTCCTTGGCCGAACTGCGAGTCAGGCTGATCGCACGCTGAGCGTCCTGCACGGCGGCTTCCCAGCGTTTCTCGGGATTGCGGGCTGGCACCCGGTACTTCAAGACG